>DNUB01000242.1 GCA_003508605.1 Oscillospiraceae bacterium
GTCCAGTCTGTATAGGTGTGTTCCTCGGCTTGGGTCTTTTCGCCGCAGCCGCATTCCTTCCAGTGGCCGCTTTCGTCACACTTCCAATCGCCGGTAAAATCATGCCGGTGAGGGAGTGGGGGAATTGCTTCTTCCTGCTTATAGCCGCAAATCTCGCAGGTTCTTTCCTTTAAGCCCTCTTCGGCTTCGGTGGCTTCCTTGGTTATCGTCCAGTCTGTATAGGTGTGTTCCTCGGCTTGGGTCTTTTCGCCGCATACGCATTCCGGCCAATGACCGTTTTCGTCCGATTTGTAATCGTCAAAAGTATGCTCATGCTCTACCAAAGCATATTCGCTGAAATGCTCCAAATAAATTATATAGCTGTCCTCGGTCTGCTCGCCGTCTATTATTTCCTTTACAAATTTCTTTTGGTCGTCGTCCCATTTTATGCGGAAGCAGCTGAATTTTTTATCCTTGAACCATTCGGGCAGGCGCATGGTGACCTTAACCAATCCGTTGTAGGATTCGGAGAAATCCTCGCCGTTATAAAGCAGAGTCAGATCCAAAAGATTATAGTGCTTGTCGCCCTCGATTACCTTTCCTAATGCTTCGGAGGCTCTCTGCAAGCCTTCCTCGTCGTAGATCTCCTCCGCCTTGATGTAAAACAGGGAAAGGTCGATAGCCATTTCCTCGTCGTCCTTGTATCTGATATTCCAAGCGGGATTTACGGAGATTTCCGTAACTCTTTCTTCCTCGGGAATTTCCTCGGCTTCGGGAGGAGTGATTATTTCGCCTTTGGTTTCGTTGTTATCATCAAAGTGCGAACCGTTACGATTTTGCAAGTGCGTTAATTTAGCCCAAGGTCCGATTATACCGCCATTTTCGTAGGCGCAGACCTCAGCATTGTAATAGCCGTTGGGGAGGTTTTCAAGGAAGCCGTAAAATTCGTCGCTCCATACTTGTCCCAGTCTGACGGTTTTGCCGCTTGCTTCATTGATAATGCGAACCCAGAAGTAGCTTGTATTATCATGTCTTACTCTGTCCCAATCCCACAGAAGCGATTCGGATTTGTAGTAAAGCTTGGGCATCCATACCGATTCGTCGGGTTCTTTTCCAAAGGTCAAATTATACGTTTTTTTGTTATAATTATGGTTTTTATCCATAACATACAAAGTTGCCTCGTAATCTCCGACAGGGTAGCAATCCGTCCAGAAGGAATAGTTTTCGGAATCGGCATTATATCTGCTAATATAATCACTTTCAATTATAGTTTGACCGTTAACTGCAAGAGTCAAATAATATTTCTCTGCGCATTCCACATTGTCCCACAGTAAAAAGTCATCCTCTAACCGTAATTCCGGAACGGCTATACTTTCATCGATGTCTGCGTCAAATAAAGCTTCAATAGTTTCACTGGGGTCGCCTAATTCCCCGTTAAGACAAGCGTATACATAAATTTTGTATTTTGCATTGGAAAAGGGAGCGACAAAGCGTTTCCAGTTAATGCAGCAGGGCTCTGTGGGATAATCGTATTCATAGATGTATTTTTCATCGCCGTTTTCGTCAGTATACGATATATCAATATCGACCCGATAAGATTCCGCACCTGCGACCTCGTCCCATAAGATATTTTCGCCGGTTTCGTCGAAACGAAGGTTTTGCGGAGTGCCGGGGCGTATAACTTCGCTTTGAGTATGGGAAACCAATACAGATTCTGTCCACTCGCTGACATTATAATCTCTATCCATCGTCTGAAGGGATATCCAATAGTTTCCACTCTCGCCAAAATACCATTTAAAATAAAAATTAGGATATCTCTCATATGCAGTTGAGTACAATGAGCGGTTTTCATCATCATCGAAAATTCTTATATTATATTGATATGCGTTTTCAACCTCGTCCCAGAGAAGAACTTCCTCCTCTTCCTCGCTTAGCCTTATATTGGAGGGAGCGGCAATGGTAGGCTCATATTCGGCGGTAATTGTCTCCGACCACTCGGTTCTGTTCCAGGCATCGTCAAAGGAACATATATCAACCTCATAGCTGCCGAAACCGATAGACTGCTCATAGCACAGTCTGTCAAACTCCAGCTGCGCTTCATCGTCGGGATCGTCATAGTCAACATATTTGGTAATTTCCCGATACTCCCATTCCTCCTCGCCGGTATGGATACGAAGAAAATATCCGTAGGCCTCCTTAATCTTGTCCCACTTGATATAGCCCTCCTCATAGCGCAGGTTTTGGGGAGTCGCAAGAGGTTTTGTTTCTCCCGGTTCTTCCGTAGTCCCCGGTTCTTCCGTAACACCCGGTTCTTCCGTAACGCCCGGCTCCTCGGATACATCGCCGGTTTCCTCGGAGATTCCGTCCTCGGCGTAAACCGCTCTTGAGGACCTGAGAGAAATCCCTGCGGTCAGCGACGATATCAGGATAGCTGCCGCACATAGAGACGAAAGCAGTTTTTTTCCGTTCATAAGCATAATTTCCTTTCTGTTTTTATTGCGGGGAAAAACACTTTTTTCAAATATTCCCTTTAGTACAATATTATAACGCTGTTTTTTCACCGTGTCAAGTAATTTAGTCCGATTTGTCGAGTATAATTGTCAAGCCTGCGCTTTTGTGTTGTTTTGCAAACAATAAAAAGCCTCCGAATCTCCCTGTAAGCAAAAACCATAGGGGATTTTCAAAGGCTTAAATTTGACGTCGTTCAGCGGAAGGCGGGAAAAATCCGTGTTTTAACGCAGCTTATTGGATCTTTTAAGCAGACCCGTTTTTACAAAAATAAAGGAGATAACCAGCATCGCCAGCGAAGCCGCATAGTATATACGGCGGTTAACCTCCACCGTTTCCATAGGCATGCGGCAGGAAATGTTCAAAAAGGCGGAATATTCAAAAAGAAAATACTCTCCCGCCGCAAGATCGGCAAACATAAGCCCGCAGGTTATGCTGAAAACATAAAACGCCTGCTTGAAAATAACCATCAGCAAAAGAGACAGGGTGCTGTAAAAGGCTAAATTCGCCCCCGTTAAATACAGCAGCTCCCAAAAGGCAAAGGGCTCTCCCGCTGCGGCAAAGCGGCATGCGAATACTCCCGCCAGATAAACGGGCAGGATAAGCGCAAATAAAGTAAAGAGCCATCTTTCGATTATTCCCGTTCTTTCGGGCAGAGAGCAGAGAAATTCAAAGCTTTTCTTTTCAAGGGTATTGCCTAACTGTAAAATGATGCAGAAAACGGCGGCAAGAGGGCAGATAAAATCCGACCAGTAAAAGAAATAGGACTTATAGGTCTCAAATCGGGTTTCGGCAAAGGTCATTGCCCTCGGATAAAACAAAAGCAGCGACAGATAAGCAATAAATATTGCACCGTAAAGAATAAGCGGCAGTTTAGCCGCTTTTAAATCAATTTTAATCATCTTCTTCTCCGATATAGTAAAGCCAGGCTTCCTTAAGGGTGATTTGAGAACCTTCCCCGGCGGGAACGGACTTTATCAGCTCCTCCTTTGTGCCCTGAAATTTCAGCGTGCCCTTTGAAATGACTATTACGTTATCGTAATACTCCACGTCCTCGTAAAGGTGGGTGGATATCAGAAAGCTGCGGTTCTCCGCCATTTTTTTTACTATGCCGTGATAGCGTTCCCTCTGCTTGGGGTCAAGTCCTGCGGTAGGCTCGTCGGCAATTATAAAGCTCGGATTTCCCAGAACGGATTGAGCGATTCCCACTCTTTGCCTTGTTCCCCCCGAAAGGGTTTTCATTTTCGAGCCTGCATATTTTTCAATATCCGCCAGGGTTATCGCCTTTTCCACCTGCTCCTTTATTTCTCCCTTGGATAAGGCTTTGTTCCTTGCTCCGCAGATATAGGTCAAAACCTCTCTGACGGTAAATGCGGGGAAAAGCTCGAAATCCTGCGGAATGTAAGCGATTTTGCTTTTCATTTCCGAGGGCTTTGCAGGTCTTTCGCCGCTGTAAAGCTCTATGCTTCCCCTGTTTGCAAGCAGTACTCCGCATATCAGCTTAAACAGCGTCGACTTTCCCGAGCCGTTTGCACCCAAAAGCAGGGTTATGCCCTCTCCCACCGTCAGGCTGAAATCTCGGTAAATAGGCTTTTTAAAGCCGTATTTAAAGGTCAGCTCCTTTATTTTCAATTCCTCCATTGATGCGCTCCTCAGTATGATGTTATGCTTCCCTCGGAAGCTATAAGGCAATCGTCGAACAGGTACATGTCGAATGTTATATTATATGAGTAGGGAATAACAACCACCGTATTTACCTCGGACAATTCTACGGCAGAGATATCATCCTTTGTACAGCTTTCCCAAATTTCCCCAAGTGCAGCGGACAGATCGATAAGCGCGCGAAATTCTTCGGAATCCACAAATTCCGGATTTTGAGCTTTTTCTATCAGAGAGTCGTCCCACATATCCTTAAGCGGCAGTACAAGCCCGCTTATTGTCTGCTTTTGCTCCCCGTCCGCTCCGACGGAATCCGCCCAGCCGTTTAACAGAGCCTTAAGCTCGTCATAGGAGATCAGCGTGGTTTCCGTTTTTAGGTAATCATTAAAGGACGGTATGTCCGATTCGATAAAGCGGTTTTTGTAGGTTTTTATTTCAAGCTCGCCGCTTTTGGCAAGGGCTAAAGTCTCCGCTTCGATTTTTTCCGCAGAGCGTCTGTGCTCCAAGGGCATTATTATCGCCCCGCTTCCGTTTTCAACCCGGTCTATATAACCTAAATAAAAAAGAATATCCGTCTTTTCTCCCTTGACTGTGTGCAGTCCCGAGGGGTGGAGCGAGTAGCCGTCAAGATTTGTGACAAAGCTGTTTACCGCATTTATTTCCACGGTAAATTCCTTGGGCTGTTTGGTATTCTGTGACGAAAGGAGCTTGGGATACCATGCAAACATCTCGCTTAAAAAGCCGCCCGTATAATCGCAGACGTCGGCTTTGTTGTTAAGTGCGTCCGCATAATTTATTCTTCCGCCGTATTCCACGGTTATAACCGACGTTTCCTTTGACGGATCCAGCTCGGCGGTAAAATAATCGCCTTCCCTGTCATAGCGGGAGCTTTCTCCGTCAACGGTCAGGGAACGGATCTCAAAGCATTGGTCAAGCCTTAGCTTTACATTTGAATTGTTATTTACCTTTAACTCCAGCTCACATATGTTTTTTACCGTATTTCCCGTGTCAAGCTTCATATTATAGCGGCTTATTACTGGGGAATGGGGATCTGAATAAATATTGGCGGTGTCAATCTTTACGGGAGGCTTATCGGTGTAGGTGTAGTTAAAGACATTTATGACGGGGGCAAGCTCAAAATAAAGCCCTGCGCCGTATGCTCCCGAGAAAAGGGCGGCGGCGGCAAAAACGCCTAACACCGCAGTTCCCTTTAGCTTAAAGCACCTTTTTATTATGAGGGTAAGAAAAATAAAAACAAGTCCCAAAAGAGCCGTTATTATCCAGCTTAAAACCGTTTCGCCGTTAAAGGGCATACCGTAGCCCGCATACTTTACTCTTGACGGGTCGTCATAGGACAGATTGATAAGGTTGGAAAGATTTACGATAAAACTGAAATCGCCGTTTCCGCTGTCCTTTGATTCCATTAAAAAATTTTGAAAAGCGGGAGTAAAGGGCAGGGAAAACAGCACGGCGGCAGCATATGCGGGCTTGCCGCGGACTGCCGAGCCGATAAAAGCCCCCAACGCCGAAAGAAAAATCACCTCCGCTGCGGTAAGAGCTGCAATAAATAAAATAAAATTAACCGCAAGGCGCAGGGCGATTCCGTTTTGAATACAGCAGAATACGATAAAAATCACGGGAACGGCGGCTGCCGAAAAGCAGAAAATGTCCGCCGCCGCTAACGTTTTTATTGTAATCAAACCCCGGCTTTTAAGGCTCCATTCTATTTCCCGTATACTGTGAAATGCATAAACGGAAAAAACCGTAATAAATACCGTCAAAAAAATATTTATTATGGGAATATGGTATACGAATTGACTGACGCCTTTTGTCGACAGACGGAGGGCAAATGACAAAATAAGCACGGGAGCAAATAATATAATAAACCAAGGGGAAAGATAGTATTTTTTTATGCTTGCTTTTAATGACATATTAGGGTCGGATCCTTTTTAAATATAGTATAATCAAAATCCG
>DNUB01000215.1:0-1321 GCA_003508605.1 Oscillospiraceae bacterium
CAGATATATAAATAAAGCTAATCCAAATCAATGCTTTAAAAATAAATTGTATAATAATAAAGGAAGTGATTAAAACGAGTTACGGATTTAAGATTTTGGCGGAAAGCGATTATGCGCTTTTTACAAGTCCCGATGCAAAGGTGGAAAGAGCTTCTTACCCCGTTCCAACTCCTTCCGCCTTAACGGGAATGTTGAAAAATCTTGCATGGAAACCGCCGATCAGGTATGTTATTGACAAAATCGTGGTTTTTAACCAAATTAAGTACGCTAACATACGGCGAAACGAGGTTAAGAGCAAGGTGATAATGTCAAAGGTAAAGGCGCAAATGAAAGGGGAAGGCTCTCCCGAAATTTTTACCTCGGAGGAACGAAGTCAGCGGGCGGCAATGATTCTTTCCGACGTTAAATACGGAATTGAATTTCATTTTGAGCTTACCGGCATCAAATCGGAGCGTGAGGACGAGTGCGAGGAAAAGTATTATAACATAATAAAGCGCAGGCTTGAAAAGGGACAATGCTTCAGAACGCCCTACTTTGGCTGTCGGGAATTTGCGGTTAAGAAAATTCAGCTTGTGGAGGATTTCAAGCTTGAAGAAATATCTCCCGATTTAATGGGAGATACAGATTTGGGATTTATGCTCTATGAGATGAAATTCGAAGACGGAGGCATACCCGTCGGAGGCGATTGGGACAACCCTAAATTTTCCGATAACGCAGACCCTGTCTTTTATCACCCTCATATTGTTGACGGAGTTATTGACGTGGAAAAGTACAGGAGGGATCTAAAATGCTGATTAAAGCACTGTGCGATTATTATGACATTCAAGCGGATAAAGAGCCCTCGTCTCTGCCCGAGGGATATGAAAACCAGAAAATTCACTATAAGGTTCTACTTAGAGAAAACGGTGAAATAGCAGGTATATGCGACATAAGAAGCTCTGAGGAAATACATCAGAAGAACGGCATAATAAAAACCGTTAAAAATCCCAGTGATATACCGCTTCCACAGCGTTCGCAGAAGACCGCAATTTATTCGGCTTTAATCGAACACCGCCCTTTATATCTTTTCGGACTGAATTATGATAATAAAAACAATCGGCTTACGGTTGACGCAAAAGCGCAAAAATCCCATCGGGCTTTTGTTGAAAGAAATTCCGAATTTTTTGCGGATTTAAATTCTCCCGTATGCAATGCTTTTCGCAGCTTTATAAATAATTTCAATCCCGAAAACGAAATGGAAAATATTTATCTTAGCGGCTTGGGAAAAGAGTACGCAAGCTCTTATTTCTGCTTTGGGCTATATGATGAAAAAGACAGGTCT
>DNUB01000215.1:1621-6322 GCA_003508605.1 Oscillospiraceae bacterium
AAAGCCTCTGACATTACTCCCCAAGGCGACAGTGATTTTTTGGAAAAATATCGGCAGCTTTTAAGAGAACAAAACGAAAAAAACGACGACGCTTATAAAGCCGTTTGTTCCGTTACCGGGCAGCTGCTGCCCACAGCCCGAATACACGATAAAATCAAGTTTCCGGGCGGTAATTCAACAGGGTGTGTGTTGGTGGGAATGAAAGAGCCCGCTTATGAATCCTACGGAAAAGCCCAGAGCTACAACAGTGCAATTTCCGAAGAGGCAATGAAAAAATACACCGCCGCATTTAACAAGCTGCTTGCCGATCCCACTCACCGATTTATTAAAGACAGCTTGGTTATTGTGTTTTTCGCCGTTGAAAAAGACGACAGCAAAGAGGTGTCTTTGTTCCGTCAGCTTTTCGGAGTATCGGAAAAAGGAAGCAGTGATAAAGCCTTTGAAGATGCAATTTTAAAAATGATAAGCGGCGGAAATGTGAATTTTTCGGAGCTTGGGATTGATGAAAACGCAGATTTTTATATGGCAGGATTTACTCCCAATTCAGCCAGAATATCACAAAAGTTTTTTATTCATAACAGCTTTGGGAAAATTATGGCAAATATGGCTCAGCACCAGCGTGATATGGCTGCCTTGGGAAGTCCCGGCACCATATATTTTAATTGGATTTTTGACGAAATCACTTCTCCCAAATCCAAGGACGACGAAGTGCCGCCTCCCTTAGCGGCGTCGATTTTCAGAGCTGCCGCCGAAAACACCGACTATCCGACAGAGCTTTTGCAAAAGGTGATCACAAGAGTTGTTACGGACAGCAATGAGGAAAACAATCATTTTATTAAATTTAATTCCACAAGAATAGGAATTATTAAAGCCTGCCTTAACCGCAGAGCAAGAATATTAAATCAAAAGGAGGAAATAAAAATGTCACTTGACAAAGAAAACAAAAATCAAGGCTATTTATGCGGACGGCTGTTAGCCGTACTTGAAAAGGTACAGTTAGAAGCCTCCGATACCAAGCTGAACACCACAATAGTGGATTCCTGCTTTTCATCGGCGCATTCAAAGCCTTCTACCGTATTTGTAAGGCTTATGGATCTGTCTAACTATCATTTCAAAAAGCTGTCGGAGGGAAGACGGATATATTATAAAAAAATGATAAATGAAATAATGGAAAAGCTTGAAGGAAGGTTTCCCCCAACTCTTAACCTTCAAGATCAGGGCAGCTTTATTGTAGGATATTATCAGCAAAATCAGGACTTATGGACATCTCATAAGGACGAACTAAACAACGATAACAACGATAACAACGAAAAGGAGAATTGATTATGGAACCTATTAAAAACCGCTATGAATTTGTATTGCTTTTTGACGTGGAAAACGGAAATCCCAACGGAGATCCCGACGCAGCCAACCAGCCCCGAATCGACCCCGAAACTCACAAAGGGATTGTCACCGATGTGTGCATTAAGCGTAAAATAAGAAATTATGTGGAGCTTGCAAAGGAAGACGAGCCGGGATACAACATTCTTATCAAAAACGACAGAAGCCTTAACGCAAAATTCACCGAGGCTTATGAGGCTGAGGGGCTGGAAACAGGTAAAAAAGGCGAAAACAGGAACGATGTTTTAAGAGCGCAGCAGTATATGTGCAAAAACTACTTTGACGTTCGTACCTTTGGCGCAGTAATGAGTACCGGCAGCGATCTATGCGGCACTGTAAGAGGACCTGTACAGATAAATTTTGCACACAGCATTGATCCTGTTTTCAGTCAGGACATTACCATTACACGTCAGGCTAAAACCACGGAGGACAGACAGAAAAAGGGCGAAACGGAAATGGGTAAAAAGAGCATAGTATATTACGGGCTTTACAGGACCGAGGGCTATATTTCCGCCGCTCTGGCACAAAAAACAACGGGCTTTTCACAGGAGGACTTAGAGCTGCTGTGGACGGCTGTTATCAATATGTTTGAAAACGACAGAAGCGCAGCAAGAGGAAAAATGTGCGTAAGAAAGCTGTATATTTTTAAGCACGATTCTATTTTGGGGAACGCCCCCTCCAATGTACTTTTTGATAAAATTTCTGTAAATAAAAAAGAGGAAGTTGAAGTTCCCCGCAGCTTTTTTGACTATAATATCGATGTGGATTTCGCAATGCCCGAAGGGGTTCAGCTTATTGAAAAATTATGAATGATGATTCAATAAATATCAGGAGCATACAGCATTTTATGTACTGCAAAAGACGCTGGGGACTGTTGGAGATCAACGGCGACTGGGCGGAAAACCTATTTGTCATTAAGGCGGAGATTATTCACGAAAGGGTTCACCAAGGCTTACACAGCTTCTCGGATAAGGATAAGACGGCGAGAAGCTCAGTGTCCTTGTATAACGATTCTGAAGAGTATAATCTTTACGGGATAGCGGACTGTATCGAATTTATCAAAAGCAACAAAGGAGTAAAGATAAACGGACTTCCCGATTTGTACAATGTGAGAATAGCCGAGTACAAGCCCACTCCTCCCAAAGACGGAGATTTTCACCAATCGGACGCAATTCAGGTTTTTGCGCAAAAAATTTGTGCTGATTATATATGGCATTGCAATACCCAATGTTATATCTATTACGCCCAAACCAAAAAGCGTATTAAACTGCCCTTTGATATGGAATTTGAAAAGTATGACAAAATGCTGAAGGAATATTTACGGCAGATGCGGGATTATCTGAAAAAGCATAAAATACCCGAAAGAGAAAAAGGGCAAAAATGCTCGGGCTGTTCATTAAAGGACATTTGTTTTCCGAAAAATATAAAATATAATGTGAAAAGCGAAATACAAAAAATGATAAGGGAGGAAGAAATTTGAGAAAGCTGTTAAATTCTCTCTATATAACCGATGAAACAGCTTGGCTGTACTTAGACGGCGAGAATATCGTATGCAAATGTCAGGATAGCGAAAAATTCAGAATGCCATTTATAAATATTGAGGAGATTTTCTGCTTTTCCTACTTAGGCTGTTCTCCCGCACATATGGGTAAATGCTGCGAGCTTGGAATACCCATAAATTTTATTTCGCCTTCGGGAGAGTTTTTGGCAAGGGTTCAGGGCAAAACAAAGGGAAATGTGTTTTTAAGGAAAGCGCAGTATGAACAGTTTGGCAATGCTCCGATTTTGCTTTCCCAAAATACCGTTGCCGCTAAAAATGCCAACACGATTTTTCTTATAAAGCGTTCTTTGCGTGACTATCCGCAAATAAACGAGGACGGCAAAATTACAGAATGTATTTCAAAATTGGAAAAAGGTATTGACGCCGCATATCATGCAAATGACAAGGACAGCCTTTTGGGAATTGAGGGAAGCTGTGCAAAAGAGTATTTTGACATTTTTGACCGTTTGATTCTATCCCAAAAGGAAGATTTTCAGCTTATCAGAAGAACAAAGCGTCCGCCCCTTGATAAGGTAAATGCCCTTCTCTCCTATCTTTACACAATAATGACTGCAAACTATGCCTCTGCTCTTGAAAGCGTCGGATTAGACAGCTGTTACGGCTTTTATCATCAGCTGCGTTCAGGAAGAGCAAGCTTGGCCTGCGATTTAATGGAAGAGGCAAGATGTATTGTGGAAAGGCTTGTACTGACATTGATAAACTTAAAGAAAATATCTGAAAATGATTTTGAACAGCAGGCGGGAGGAGCAATTTTCCTTACAAAGGAAGGTAAAAAGAAAGTCCTTACCGCATGGCAGGAAAAGCGCCGCAGCGAGCTTGTTCACCCCTACTTAAAGGAAAAAATATCTTTTGGACTGCTGCCTTATGTGCAAAGCTCGCTTTTGGCAAAATATATTCGTGGGGAAATCTCCGAATACCCCTGTTATTTGCAGAAATAGGAGCGAGACATGATGGTTTTGGTAAGCTATGACGTCAGCACAACAGATGCAAAGGGCAAATCACGTTTGCGTAAAGTTGCGAAAGCCTGTGTTAATTATGGTCAGCGGGTTCAAAACTCTGTGTTTGAAATTGACACAGACTACGGAACGGTATTAAAGGTCAAGAGTATTTTGGTAAAGCTTATTGACAAAGAAAAAGACAGTCTTAGGTTTTACTATCTTGGCAATAACTGGGAGCGGAGAGTGGAGCATTACGGAGCGAAGGAAACGTATAATCCGGAGGGAGTAATTATTATTTAGCCCAGGTGCTTGAATTGGTAAAATAATATGGTATAATAACCTCAGAATGCGGAAAGAGGAGTAAATTTATTTTAATGCCTGAGAACATTTTACCGTTTTAGTTGAAGCGTTCACTTTGCTCACTTTTCTTATGGTATAATTATTTTGCGAACCCTGGGTGACATGAATATTATGGTAGGTTCGCAGAAAATTGATGTGAAAAATGCTGATTATGGACTTGATTTGGTTCAAATTCTGCATTATAGCATCAGAAAAAGTCCACCTATTGTGGTGGTGCGAATTGTATGCACTATTTGTGCAGTCGCACCCTGCGTGGGTGCGTGAGTTGAAATCTCAGCGGCGGCCCGCCGTGTGATAAGTCGTTCGGTCGCACCCTGCGTGGGTGCGTGAGTTGAAATAATAGTGTTCCGCACGTTTTGTCGGAGGGCGAAGGTCGCACCCTGCGTGGGTGCGTGAGTTGAAATATCATCACCCAACAATAATTTTAAGCGTGCTTGTTGTCGCACCCTGCGTGGGTGCGTG
>DNUB01000224.1:0-2734 GCA_003508605.1 Oscillospiraceae bacterium
GCCAAACGCAGTTAAAAAAGCCAAACGCAGTGAAAAAAGCCAACGCAGTTTAACCCCCATCAAACCCAATAAATCGAAAATTGATTTGACAATAAGCCTCACAGTGTGGTAAAATAAATCAATATAACACTGTTTTTAACTTATACTATTCTTTAGTTGAATTTCAAGCTTTACGGCAGTTTGATTCTGCTAAGGCGGCGTCAGGCGGCAGATTGTCTGTTATTTGACCGGAGATTGGCATTACACTAAATTTGAATAAAAAGCAGGCAAATCGGACGACGGTCGCTTAGTCCGTTTTATTAAAGCAAAGGGCGGGGAAAAAATGAGTATCGGTAATTATAAAGAGGAAGGCAATCCTTTGATCCTAAGCGAAGAAACCTTTCCCATAATAGAGCAGATAACGACGGGTATGCCGGGCGGATTTTTTATCTACCATGCAGACGGCGCAGAAGAGCTTATATATGCCAACAAGGCACTGGTAGAGATTTACGGCTGCAAGGACATGGAGGACTTTAAGCGTCATACGGGCTTCACCTTCAGGGGCATGGTTCACCCCGAGGATTGGGAAGAGGTATCCAAAAGCATAAACAGCCAGATTTTTTACAATAAGGACAACTGCGACTATGTGGAGTACCGCATAATACGCAGGGACGGCGATATAAGATGGATAGCGGACTACGGCCATTATGTAAATACAAGACATTTCGGCGATGTTTTTTATGTTTTTATTGAGGACGTGACCTCGAGACATTATAAGCAGATAGACGAGGAGAACGCCAAAAGGCTCCTTGAAGACAAGCTTAAGGCAATGAAGCTTTTGGAGCACGAAACCACATCTCTTAAAATAGTACACGAGATCTTAAAATCGGGAATGTGGACTATGGAGTTTAACGAATTGGGAGAGCTTGAAAGCGTGTTATGGAGCAGAGATTTCCGCTCTATGTTAGGCTATGCAGACGAAAAGGGTTTTCCCAACAGGCTTGAAGCATGGACGGAGCTGATTCACCCCGAGGATAAGGAGGAGGTTTTAAGAGACTTTTTTGAAACCGTTTCCGACTATTCGGGAGAAAAGATTTTCGACTCCAAATACCGTATTATGACAAAAAACGAAGGCTACCGCTGGTTTCGCTCCACAGGCAAGCTGTCGAGACGGAGCGACGGCACTCCCATAACCTATGTGGGTACTTTTATAGACATAACATTAGATGTGAAAAAGGACAGAGAGCTGGCGGAGCAGAAAAAGCTGTTAGAGGAAGCGTTGGAGCAGGCACAGCACTCCAACAGGGCTAAGACGGTTTTTTTGAACAATATGTCTCACGATATACGAACCCCCATGAATGCCATTATCGGGTTTACAAATCTTGCTTCCTCGCATATTGACAATAAGGAGCTGGTAAGGGATTATTTAAGCAAGATCACCGCCTCCAGCAATCATTTGCTGTCCCTTATAAACGACGTGCTGGATATGAGCAGGATCGAAAGCGGAAGGGTGCATATTGAGGAAAAGGAATGCAACCTGTCCGAGGTGATGCACGACCTTAAGACAATAGTGCAGGCGGATGTGAGAGCCAAGCAGATAAACTTTTCCATAGATACCTTAGATGTGGTAAACGACGATATAATATGCGACAGACTAAGGCTGAATCAGGTGCTGCTGAATATAGTCAGCAATTCCTTAAAGTTCACGGCGGCAGGCGGAACGATTTCGGTTCGGGTTTCCCAGGATCAAAATGCGCCCAAGGGCTTTGCGGCTTACGAATTTAAGATACGGGACAGCGGGATAGGTATGAGCAAAGACTTTCTCGCTCATATTTTCGAACCCTTTGAAAGGGAGCGCACCTCCACCGTCAGCGGCACTCAGGGCACCGGCTTAGGTATGGCGATAACCAAGAATATTGTGGATATGATGAACGGCGAAATAAGCGTGGAAAGCGAGCAGGGCAAGGGCACCGAATTTACCGTAAGCTTCAGGTTCAGAACCGTAGGAAACGCCGCCGCTGTGGAAAAAATACCCTCCCTTGAAAACGCCCGTGCTTTGGTAGCCGACGACGATTTCAACTCCTGCTCGGCAGTGACCAAAATTCTGAATACCTTAGGCTTGCGTACCGAGTGGACGGCTTCGGGCAAGGAGGCTATTTTAAGGACGGAGCTTGCCATGGACGCAAAGGAGGATTTTGACGTATTTGTTTTAGATTGGCAGATGCCCGACCTTAACGGGGTGGAAACCGCCCGAAGAATACGGCGGCTTGTGGGAAAGGACAAGATCATTATAATAATGACCGCCTACGATTGGGCGGAAATAGAATCGGACGCCAAGGAAAGCGGAATTACCGCCTTTTGCTCCAAGCCGGTATTTTTATCCGAGCTGAGGACGGCATTGTTCAATGCAAAGGAGGGTAAAACAGTCACGGAAGATTTGCCGCCAGACAACAGGGAGGTATTTAAAAATAAAAGCATTCTTCTGGTAGAGGATAACGAGCTGAACCAGGAGATAGCCAAAACGATTTTAGAGGAAGCGGGCTTTGCGGTAGATACCGCAGACGACGGATCTATGGCGGTGGAAAAGGTGCGTAATTCAAAGGAGGGGCAGTACGACCTTGTGCTTATGGATATTCAGATGCCTATAATGGACGGATATCAGGCAACAAGAAAAATAAGGGATCTGCCCGATCTGAGCCGTGCTAATATTCCCATAATCGCCATGACCGCCAACGCCTTTGAGGAGGATAAGCAG
>DNUB01000224.1:3046-3217 GCA_003508605.1 Oscillospiraceae bacterium
AACGCCTTTGAGGAGGATAAGCAGCAGGCGTTTGAAGCGGGAATGGACGGGCATTTGGGCAAGCCAATCGAGATGGATAAGCTTATGAGTATGCTTAGAGAGAGGCTTTTGAGTTAGGAAGGACCGCTTTACTTTCAACCGAATTTATTTTTAATTTATTTTATTTTTTAA
>DNUB01000068.1:0-183 GCA_003508605.1 Oscillospiraceae bacterium
ATTAAAAAAGCTTTTACATGGTTTATTCATAACCCATTCTTATGAGCTCCAATGAATGCCGGCAAAATCCACAAGCAAGATCAAGAATTTTCTCAATGCCATTTAAATTAAGATTCTCATTCAAAAAGTCAAGTTGTTGCGACCAAAAAGATATATTGAAAATTAAACATAAAAATATGCTCC
>DNUB01000068.1:474-3183 GCA_003508605.1 Oscillospiraceae bacterium
AAATTAAACATAAAAATATGCTCCCAGTTTGTTGTGAGCATATTAGGTGCCCGCCTTGCGGGCTGTGCTTTTGTTACCAAATAGATTTTTTGGGGGTAATATAAAAATACGCTCTCGTGAGATTGAGGGCGTATTAGGAGTCGCCTTGCGACCTGGTGGAACCGGCGAGAGTCGAACTCGCGTCCGAAAGCCAATCCACTCGCCCTTCTACATGCTTAGTTTATCTACTGAATTTCCCTTGTATTGCTCCGATAAACAGGATCAATACTCGGTAGCCCTTTAATTCCTAATCAGCTGCAAGGCTCTCACCGATAAAGTTCACTGCTGATCGACGCCCAAGCCCAAGCCGCAGTGTTCTCGGGGTGGACGGCAGCTGCGGTTAGGCAGCTACAAGTTCAGATCTATTATCTGCGTTTAATTTTAAAATTGCCCATTATTAAAGAGTTTAGGCGAACTCTGCATGCTTAGCGAGGTTCACAGCCCCCGTCGAAACCTTTACGATCCCATTGCTTTTATTATTATATACGATTTTTATAAAAATGTCAACCGCCTACAGCAGTGTTTTATTTGACAAATTTCGTTCTTTGTGACATAATAATTGTAAAAGAATATTTATAAACGGAGAGAGAAAATGAATATAAATAAGGAATATGCGGCGGAAGAAATAAAAAGCGCACTGCATTATGCCGTCGTATTTTTTAAATGGCTGCTTTTAAGCCTTGCTACTGCCATTGTGTGCGGCGGTGCAGGCTGTTTGTTTCATTTACTGATTGAAAAAGCCACCGAACTCAGAGAGGTCCACGGATTTATACTGTATTTTTTGCCCCTGGGCGGCGTTATAATTGCTGCTTTGTATCATTTGTTTAAGCTAGAAAAAATAGACGGCACTAACTATGTCATAGATTCCATACGCAAAGACGGCTATGTACCCTTCACTATGGCTCCCGGAATACTCATTGCTACGGTAATTACTCACCTTTGCGGCGGTTCGGCAGGCCGTGAAGGCGCAGCCTTGCAGTTGGGCGGCAGCCTCGGGTCGACTTTGGGAAAGCTTTTCCGTCTTGATGATAAGGATATGCATGTAATAGTCCTTTGCGGTATGAGCGCAGTTTTTACCGCACTTTTCGGCACACCGCTTACCGCCGTTATATTTGTAATGGAGGTAATAAGCGTTGGAGTTATTTATTACAGTGCAATAATGCCATGTGTGTTCAGTTCGGTGCTTACATATCTTTTGACGATTATTCTGAATATGCACCCTGTAAGCTATAAATTAGTAGCTGTCCCTTCGGTAACTCCATTAACTCTGATTCAAAGCATCGGTCTTGGCATTGTTTTTTCCTTGGGAAGTATTTTGCTTTGCTTATCCTTCTCCAAGGGCGAAGGCTTGCTGCACAAAATAATAAAAAATGAGTACATAAGAGTGATCGTTGGCGGAACGGCTATAGTCGGACTTTCAGTACTGCTCGGAACGGATTATAACGGCGCGGGTATGGGAATTGTCAATAATGCCATACTCAACGGAGAAGCACGTCCCGAAGCTTTTATTTTAAAAATTCTTTTTACTGTTATTACATTGGGCTGCGGTTATAAAGGCGGCGAGATCGTGCCAACCTTTTTTGTGGGAGCAACCTTAGGCTGTACAGTAGCCCCCTTATTCGGAATGGACGCAGGTTTCGGAGCTGCATTGGGTCTTGTCGGTCTTTTCTGCGGTGCCACAAACGCTCCGTTAGCGTCAATTATGTTAAGCATTGAGCTTTTCGGAGTTGACGGACTTCCCTTTTATGCGATAATATGTTCCGCTTGCTTTATGCTTTCGGGATATTACAGTCTTTACAAATCGCAAATTATAGTTTATGATAAGCTTAAAGCAATTTTTATCAACAGAAATACAAAATAAAGACGAGGTGCAGAATGGATTACAAAAACGATATTTTAAAGCTGGCACGAGACAGTATTTCATTGACTATTAAGGGTACACCTGTAAATAAAACCGCATCGACTCGCTTAGGCGGCGTTCCCGATGTACCGGGAGATTTTAGGTGGCCCTGTTATATTACAAATACCTACGATGATAATGAAGTAAAACCCCGTCCACTTGCATTTATTGCACAGTTTAACTGTGAGGAAATATCAAAATACGATTTTGAACATTTACTGCCTGAAAAAGGTCTGCTGTTATTTTTCTATGAGCTTGATTCTCAGAAATGGGGCTTTGATCCTAAGGATAAGGGCTGCGCAAAGGTATATTGGTTTGAAAGCACCGAGGAATTACAGCCTGCAAGCGTTCCACAGGAGCTTAGCGAGGACTTCAGATTACCGTCAGTTCGCATTACTGCTAAATCCGAAAAATCCTACCCTTCCTTTGCTGATTACAGCCTTACCCGTGACAATATGATAGGTCATTGGGATGAATACTATATGTCAATGAAAAGAATCGGCGTTGAGGATAAAGATGAAATCCACAAGCTTTTGGGGTGGTCCAACCCGATTCAGGGAAATATGACAATGCAGTGTGAGCTAATAAAAAGAGGTTATTATTTAGGGGATTCCTGGGATCATATTACCCCAAGGGATAAACAGGAAAGCATAGACCGCTCCGGTAAAGATTGGCTTTTGCTGTTTCAGCTTTCCACTGTTTATAATGACGAACTTAAGCTAAGCTTGGGAGATGATGGCCGAATATTTTTTTACATTCACAGAGACGAT
>DNUB01000024.1:0-1959 GCA_003508605.1 Oscillospiraceae bacterium
AATCAAGAATTAGTATAAAAACCAGGTCAAGGGCAGCAAAAGAAAAACAGACCGGTTGTTCGGCATAGGCGCAATTCGCAGACTGTAGGAAAACCGACCTCGATTTATTCTTCGTCTTCCTCCTTCTCTTCAAAAACAAGCTCCTTTTTTCTCTGAGCATAGGGTACGCCGTGATTTATGTTAACCACCGTTTCCTTTGTTGGTGTAAAAATCACCGTTACATTTCCGAATTTTTCATGCTTTGCCATAAGATACCATGCGTCTGTCCCGGTTGCGTCGCTTGCCATAACCGTCGCGTCTGCGCCAAGTTTTTTTCCCTCGGTGTATTCGCCCCATTCGGTCACCGTGTTGAGCCTTACGGTAATAAGTCTTTTTCTTTTTCTCTGACCCACGATTTTGTCAATGTCCATATCGTTATTGGTAACGATATATTCGTACTCCACCGACGTCCCCGTCATCAGATACCATGACAGGTAAAGAACACCGAAAACCAAAACGATCAAAGGCATAAACCGGAAAACAAGAGCGGCAAAAACACATACACAGACTGCCAATACCGTTCCGATTATTATCATAACCCTTTTTACAATGTCCGAAGCTTCCGTTTGTTTTTTTACAAGCTGTTCGTTATAATGATCCATTATTTTTCTCCCGTTCGCCGGCATATTTATGTTAAATGCCGATTAAAAAGTATGACTTTAAAGAGTATATCACTTTATTTTTAAAAAGGCAATAGATTTTATTCAAACATTTATTTGAACACAGTTTTTTTTGCGGCCGGCAAAATAAAAATCCTTTTGCTTTTTTCTTTACAAATACGACAAAATATGCTACAATAATCAGAGACTGCAAAAAGAGGAAAATATTATCTTATACTAATTCTTAATTAAAATAGGACAAAGCCGACGGGCGGGGCGTTACTGATCAAGGAAGCCCCGACGCAGGAATATGCGGATATTTCAAGTCGGGCTGACGCAGAGCAGGGACGCCCCGGTCGGTGGATTTGTCTGATTTTAATTGAGATTTAGTATTAATGCCCGGGAACATTTTAGCGTTTGAAAAAGGAACAGGAAAATGAAGGTCAGAAAAGCTGTTATTCTCGCAGCGGGGTTCGGTACCCGTGTACTTCCCGCCACCAAGTCAATGCCCAAGGAAATGCTGACGATCGTTGATAAGCCCGCTATTCAGTATATTGTGGAAGAGGTTTCGAGGGCGGGGATCGAGGACATACTTATTGTACTCAGCAGAGGAAAAAACATAGTGGAGGATCATTTCGACCGCTCCCCCGATCTGGAAAGACAGCTTGAAAAATCGGGGAAAACAGATATTCTTGAGGCGGTTAAAAAAATATCCGGGCTTGCGAAAATTCAGTTTGTCCGTCAGCAGGAAATGAAGGGAACGGGCGACGCGGTTATGACGGCAAAGGCGTTTATCGGCAGCGAGCCCTTTGCGGTGCTTTACGGCGACGATGTTATAATCGGCGAGGATCCCGCCGTTGCACAGGTTTGCCGTGTTTTTGAGGAAACGGGCAAGGGGACTGTTGCCATGAAAGAGGTTTCCGACGAGCTTGTTATGAAATATTCAAGCATGAAGACAAATCATCTTCATAATAATATATACGGCATTTCGGATATGATAGAAAAGCCAAAGCCCGAGGAAATATTTTCCAACTTCGCCATATTGGGCAGATGCGTGCTGCCGCCCAAAATATTTGAAATTCTTGAAAAGCTTCCCGCAGGCGCAGGGGGAGAATATCAGCTCACCGACGCTATGAAGGAGCTTGCCCGCACCGAGGGAATGATCGGAGTCGACTTTACGGGCACAAGATACGATATGGGCAATAAGCTGGGCATACTTAAGGCGATAGTTGAGGTGGGACTGGAACACCCCGAGGTTAAAGAGGGGTTCCGTGAATATCTTAAGGAAATATGCAGCACAAGACTTTGAACAGTGTTCATA
>DNUB01000024.1:2278-3636 GCA_003508605.1 Oscillospiraceae bacterium
AAGACTTTGAACAGTGTTCATATGATTTTAAGGCTTTAAACGGACGTTTGTCTGCAATAAAGGGAACGTAAATTAAGGACGGTGAGAACTTGGAATACAACGGAATTACTGAGGAGGAGCTGAATCAGCTGTCCCATATCGAGCATTTTGAACGGTGGGATAAAATCAGCAGATTCTTTGCCGAAACCCGATATGTTCCCGATAATGGCAAAATCAGAACAGGGATAATAAACCTTCCTCCACGAAAAGAAAAAAAGCCCTCCGACACATTAAAGCTCTACACCGTGACCCAAAACGGAAAAACCTATCTTCTGCGCACGGATAATTCCGATCATTTTTCGGAGGAGGCGGAGCTTGCCTCATTTACCAACAGAATTTTTAACGAGGGCGGCGTCTATCTTTCCTCTCCTTTGGAGGTGGGGGCGTATTTGGGGGATACAATGGTGTACGGTCTGTACAACTTTTTCCGGGGCGACAATTTAGCAAGGCGGCTTCCCGAATTTTCCACCTCCCATCAGCTTTCCTTCGGCGTTGAAGCGGGAAAGCAGCTGCATAAGCTCCACTCTATTCTCCCCGGGGCGGAGGATACGCCAAACCGACATGAGGATATATTTATGATACTCGCCAGATTGGCGGAAAAAAACGTGCGATATGACGGTTTTGAGGAAGCGGTGGAATTTATGAAAAAATATCACGCCTTGCCCGAAGGACGACCCGTTTCCGCCGTTCACGGAAACTTTTCCGCTAATTCTTTATTTTTGGACGACGATTTAAACGTAGGAATACTTCCTCTCAATTCGGCGCAGTGGGACGATCCGGTTACCGATCTGGTATCTCTTTGCGAAAGCTACAGCCTGCCCTTTATGAAGGGAGTGTTTAAGGGTCTGTATAACGGAGGGCTGCCAAAGGACTTTTTTGAGCTTTTATGTTTTTACAGCACCTATAGGGCGTTAAGCGACATAGACTGTGCGGAAAGCGGAGAAGACTTTGAAATTGCTTTGATAAGAGCAAAAAAGATTTCCGACGATTACGAAAAGTATCAAAGCGCAGTTCCGGTTTGGTATTAAAGCGTTTAACATTAAGAAAGTGTAGAATAGACCTCCTCGGAAACCCGAGAAGTACCGTATGACGCAGCAATTTTGCTGTCAGGCAAAAGCCCGTTTCCCGCAAAAATACTGTATGTATTTCAAGGAAAACGGGCAAAGCATAACAGCAAAAGGGCAAGTCAGACGGTGCTTCGTAAGTTTCCGAAGAGGTCAAATATAATCAAAATCCGATGTCCCCCGCCTTTTGCGGCAAGCAAAAGGCATAGCATCATTAGGAGGCGGGTTCCATTCAGTCTTTCAGTGGGGGAGATA
>DNUB01000008.1 GCA_003508605.1 Oscillospiraceae bacterium
AGACCCCTCTCATTCCGAAAAAGAAAGGTTTGGACTTTTCCGATAAGTTGAAGCGGTGAAAAAATTTCACCGCTTTTTTGTTTATTATTAACGAACCGATAAATCTGCGCTTGACAAATTCAAGGAAAAGGTGTAATATATTGAATATAAATTCAACGAATATTCATTCAATAAAACGAAGGGAGATAAAATGACCGCAAGGGACGAGCAAAAGGAACAGCGCAGACAGCTTATAATCGAAAAAGCCATTGAGCTGTTTGCAAAAAAGGGATATGCGGAAACCAAAATAGGAGATATTGCCCGGGCGGCGGATATGAGCGTAGGCTTGATGTTTCACTATTTTGAGTCAAAGGAAAAGCTTTTTGAGGAGATAGTACGACACGGTGCAATGCGTACAAATTACCCGAGAGAAATGAATTTTTCCGATCCTCTTGATTATTTCGAGGGATTTTTAAAAATGCTGTTTCACTATTCCATAGAACAGCCGCATATAATGTATCTTTTTGTGATTATGGGGAGGATCGGTTTTTCCGAAAGCGTTCCCTCTGACATAAAAGAAATCCTTAACGGAATAAATCAGGTGGAGCAGTCGGCGGAAATCATAGCGGCAGGGCAAAAGTACGGCTATTTCAGAGAAGGCGACCCCTATTCCCTGTCGTTTGCATTTTGGAGCAGCGTTCAGGGAATAATGGAGCAGCTGGCGGCATTTCCCGAAATGCGGACGAAGGAGAAAATGCCCGATTATAAATGGATAGTGGATATAATTAGAGGTAAAAACAATGATTAAAGCAGAAAATATTCGTAAATTTTACGGCACAGGGGACAGCAGAACGGAAGTTTTAAAAGGTATTTCCCTGGAAATAGAAAAGGGAAGCTTTACTGTAATTTTAGGAGCGTCGGGTTCGGGAAAATCAACTCTTTTAAATGTTCTTTCGGGTTTGGAGCGTACCGACGAAGGCTCCGTACTGTACGGCGGCGAAAATATAGAAAAGCTTACCGACAGCGAGCTTACCGACTTCCGAAAAAGAAAGATCGGATTTATCTTTCAACAGTATTATCTGCTGTCAAATCTTAATGTGGATAAAAATGTTAAAATGGGCGCACAGTTAGGCGGCAACAAGGATTACGGGGAAATAATAAGCGTGCTTGGTCTTGAGAACAAAAAAGATAAATATCCCAGCCAACTAAGCGGCGGCGAACAGCAGCGCGTATCCGTAGCGAGAGCTTTGGCAAAAAAACCTGAGGTGCTTTTTCTTGACGAGCCGACAGGAGCCTTGGACGAGGAAACGGGACGGCAGGTGCTTGACTACATCGCAAGGCTGCAAAAGGAATCGGGCTTTACCGCAATAATGGTCACTCATAACACAAACATAGCTCAAATGGCGCAAAAGGTAGTAAAAATGAACAGCGGAAAAATTACGGAGGAGTATGAAAACAAAGCTCCCAAAACCGCATATGAAATCGGGTGGTAATTATGACAGTGGGATTTAAGGATACTTTTAAGCTTTTGGGGATAATTATCGTTTCCGCCTGCGCAGTGTTTGTATGTACTCTTTTTATGAACTATAACGCCGATTTGCGGAGCATTGAGGAACAGATAGTCTCGGAACAGGCAAGGACATTTTACGACGCCCTTGTAATGACGGGAAATGTAGTGGTTTTTGTAAGCGGCGGCTGTCTTTTGATAACGGCGGCGGTAATGCTTGCATTTTATATTAAGCATTACATAGATTCACACCGAAAGGAGCTGGGAATTTTAAAGGCGTTGGGATATTCCGATATAAGCATAGCGGCAGGCTTTTGGATTTTCGGTTTAAGCGTCTTTTTGGGCGCGGCCTTGGGCTTCGGGGGTGCATTCTGTCTTATGACCGAATTTTATAAGGTGCAGAATGAAGATAAAATGCTGCCTCAATTTGAAGTCCGATTTCACACAGAGCTGCTGCTGTTTCTCGTAATTCTGCCGACGGTGCTTTTTGCCTTGCTTTCGGTTACTTACGCCCTTTTAAAAATGAAAGCTCCCGTTCTTGAACTGCTGAGGGGAAAAGAAGGCATAAAAGCAAGGGAAGTAAAGCTGAAGGACGGGCTTCCCTTTGTAAAGGATATGAAAAATGCGGTAATAAGGGGAAGAAAATCCCTTGTGTTCTTTATCGGTTTTGCCGCCTTTTGCTATTCCGCAATGGTACAGATGTTTTTTAGTATGGATACCTTGGGAAATGAAATAATTTCCGCCATGGTACTGCTTATAGGCTTGGTTTTAGCGTTTACGGTTTTATTTATCGCAGTTACCTCCGTAGTAAGAGCCAATGGAAAAAACACCGCCATAATGCGTGCCTTCGGCTACTCCGAAAAGGAATGCCGCCATGCCGTGCTGAACGGCTACCGCCCCGCCGCACTTACGGGCTTTGCCGTCGGAACAGCTTATCAGTATGCGCTGTTAAAAATTATGGTAACCGTGGTATTTGTCGATGTGGATAACGTGCCTGAGTTTAATTTTGACTTTGCCGCATTCATAATTGCTTTTGTTTCCTTTGCCGTAATTTATGAGCTTGTAATGTTCCTTTACGGAAAAAAGATGGGGCGGCTTTCGATTAAGGAGATTATGCTGGATTCGGAGTAAAGGGTTTATACTAAATCCAAATTTAAAACGTTTTTAAACCGGAATTAGTAGTATATGATAGGACAAATTCGGATAATAGGGAGCAAATTGCCTTGTTATCCGAATTTGTCCTTTTTGTGTCATTATTTCTTATACCGCATAAAATATTACAGCGTAAAAATCCAATATACATAGAAAGGAAGAATATTATGTGCGGTATAGCAGGCTGGATAGACTTCGGAAAAGATATAAGCGATAAGCGTGAAATAATGGAAAAGATGAGCCGTTCCCTTACTCCGAGAGGACCCGACGAGGAGGGCGGTTATTACAGTGAGCATTGCAATTTTGTTCACCGTCGGCTTGTTGTCATAGACCCGGAAAACGGAAAACAGCCTTTGACAAAAGGAGAGTACACTATCTGCTATAACGGTGAGCTTTACAATACGGAAGAGCTGCAAAAGGAGCTGGAAGGTTTGGGCTGCAGCTTTAAGGGGCACTCCGACACCGAGGTTTTGCTTGCCGCCTATATAAGGTGGGGTGAAAAATGCCTTGACAGGCTTAACGGAATTTTTGCCTTCGGAATATGGGATAATGCGAGAAAACAGTTTTTTATGGCAAGAGACAGGGCGGGAGTAAAGCCTCTTTATTATTCCATAATAAGCGGCGGACTGATTTTTGCCTCCGAGGTAAAGGCAATTCTCCGAAATCCTCTGGTAAAGCCTGTAATAGACAGCGAGGGCATTGCCCAGATAATGCTGTTAGGTCCAAGCGTAAAGGCAGACAGCGGTATCTTCAGGGATATAAAGCAAGTCCCGCCCGGCTGCTTTGTGCGCTGCGCAAAGGGCGTTTTTTCATGGGACTGCTATTGGAAGCCCAAAGCAAAGCCCCATACCGAAACGGTGGAGGAAACGGCAGAGCATTTGGCATATCTTATAAAAGACAGCGTTACAAGGCAGCTTGTAAGCGACGTCCCCTTATGCACTTTTTTATCGGGAGGACTTGACAGCAGCATAATCAGTGCCATTGCCGCCGAGGAATACAGGAAAAAGGGATTGACCTTGAGTACCTATTCTGTGGATTACAAGGGCAACAGGGAAAATTTCAAGGCGTCTCTTTTTCAGCCCGACGAGGACGCACCCTGGATAACGGAAATGAGCGAATTTATCGGCAGCGATCACTTAAATGTGGTAATAGACACCCCCGAATTGGCGGAGGCTCTGCTGCCCTCAACTCTGGCAAGGGACGCAGCCGGCATGGCGGATGTTGACAGCTCTCTTTATCTCTTTTGCGGGGAGGTTAAGAAGAGGTTTACGGTGGCGGTAAGCGGCGAATGCGCCGACGAAATCTTCGGCGGCTACCCTTGGTTCAGAAACGCAGAAATGCTGAACCGAAAAGGCTTCCCCTGGGCAGCCTCCACCGAAGAGCGTTACGGGCTTTTGCGCCCCGACCTGTTAAAAGAAATCTCCCCCGCAGATTATGTAGAAGCCTTAGCGGAAAGCACCGTAAAAAAAGCCGACCTCCTCGACGCCGATACCCCTGTTCAAAAGAAAATGAGGGGAATGTTTATGCTGAACTTTTACTGGTTTATGCAGACGCTGCTGACCCGAAAGGACCGCTGCTCCATGGCTCACGGCTTGGAGGTGAGAGTGCCCTTCTGCGACCACAGAATTGCGGAATACGCATATAACATTCCTCCCGAAATCAAGTTTTACCGCGAAAGGGAAAAAGGAGTGGTTCGTCTTGCTTCGGAAAACATTCTGCCAAAGGACGTGGCGTGGAGAAAAAAATCTCCTTACCCCAAAACTCACAATCCCGACTACACCAAGCTTATTCTGGAACGGTTCAGAACGGTGTTAAAAAGCTCGGACTGCCGTCTGTATGAGATTATGGACAGGGAAAAGCTTTACGGGCTGGAGCAAAGCGAGGGAGAAGTATTTAAAAAGAATTGGTACGGTCAGCTTATGACCACTCCTCAGATGTTCGCTTATTTGATGCAGCTTGATTATTGGCTCAGAAAATATAATGTGATTATTGAAAAATGATCTGTCTGCCACATAAATATCAACGGCGTATCAATATCACACAAAAATAATACTAATTCCTGATTGAAAGTAGACAAAGATTTGCGAGGATGATTTTTG
>DNUB01000348.1 GCA_003508605.1 Oscillospiraceae bacterium
CTACGCCTTGTCCTGCAAAAATCATCCTCGCAAATCTTTTGTCTACTTTCAATCCAGAATTAGTATAAAACCCTGAGGGGCTTTCACCTCGGATTTTTTATAAATTCGGAGGAATGCTCCTCATTGAAAAATAAAAAGCTGTTTCAAAATTTCAATTTTGAAGCAGCTTTGTTATTAACTTGATATCAATCGCTTACATAAGGAACCAAAGCAACCTGTCTTGCTCTTTTAATAGCAGTTGTAAGCTCTCTCTGGTGGTAAGCGCAGCAGCCTGTAACACGACGGGGCAAAATTTTAGAACGCTCAGTCATATACTTCTTAAGCTTAGCTACGTCCTTGTAATCGATAAATTCGGCTCTGTCAACACAGAATTGGCAAACCTTTTTTCTTGCACGCTTAACGGGGCGTACAGCCTTGTCATTGTTAACATCATGCTTTTCAGCCATTATAGTTTCCTCCTTATACTTTAAACTCAGAACGGATAATCATCATCAGAACCTGTTTCAACAAAATCATTTATGCTTCCCGATGAAACAGCGGCAGGGGCATCATTTCCCGAAATTGAGGAAGGAACGGCGGGAGGCGGCGGATTATTGTAACCGCCGTATGCGGAAGGCTTAGGTTCGCCTGTAAAGTGAGCGTTGTTGACAACAAGCTCTACAATATTCTGAGTGCTTCCGTTTTTATCCACATATTGTCTCGTTTGAAGCTCGCCCTCAACTAAAATCATTCTTCCTTTGGAAAAATACTTGGAAATAAATTCTGCGGTGCTTCTCCAAGCAACTATGTTGAAGAAATCTGCTTTTCTTTCCTCTCCCTTTGCCTGATAAGCACGATCAACAGCAAGACGGAAGGATAGTACGCTGATACCGCTTTGAATCGTTTTCAACTCCAGGTCGTTACAGATACGACCCATTAAAACTGCCTTATTATACATCTTGAAAGCCTCCGATTTCTTATTGTCCAATTACAACCATAGAGCGAAGCACACCGTCAGTAATGCTGACAATACGCTCAAACTCTGCGGGGAAATCGGTCTTGCTGGTGAAATTATAAACTACATAGTAGCCTTCGCTCTCGTAGTTAATGGGATAAGCTAACTTTCTTTTTCCCCATTCATCAACATTGACAAGCTCACCGTTTGCCTTAATAAGATCGGTAAACTTTGCAACAAGGTTTTGAACCTGCTCCTCTCCGTTTTTAACAGAGAAAACAACCATTGCCTCGTACTTTTCGCCGAGTTTTGCCATAATTATATACCTCCTTTTAGACTTGTGGCCCGCACTGTAATGTGTGAGCAAGGATACATTGAGTATAACTCAATCTTGTAAATTATAACAAGTTTATGCGGAATTGTCAAGATATTTTTTTATATTTTTTGAAGCTTTCGAATGAAACTGCTTCGACCAAATAGTTAACGAAGGACCTAAAAAATACTTTTTCCGAAAATCAAGCACAATATCGGATAAATTACAGGCTGGTGAAGCACATAAATCCAGATTGAATGTCGTCCTGCAAAAGCAAAAAACGGGATATGCGTTTTATAAAAGAATTTTGGAGCTCTTTTTTCCTTGACATAAACTCCGTAAAATGCTCCCGCAAGAAATATAAACAGCCAAGGGAAAAGCGGGAAATAGTCCAGTGAGACAAATTTTTCACCCGGAAAACCCAAAGGGAACAAAACGCTTGTTGAATAAAGAGCCTCGGGCATTTTCGCTTTAAACAGTCCATGTATCCCGCTGTATCCTGTTTTAAAGTTAAAGGTAAGCATAAATAAGAAAACGCTTATTACCGCTCCCGCAAAAGGAGGAATTTTTTCAAAAATCCGCTGCCCCAAGCCGTAAAGCATCATACATACGCCCAAACAGTGAAGTATGCCGAATAAATCAGGAGATCCGGGAGAAACAAACGCCGTTACGAAGGTCATTATCATACCGATAAAAAAGCACTGTACTCCCCTTTTCAAATTACTTCTTGAATAATTACTGACAATGCCCGAAATGGAGATAAATATTCCCACAAAAATATCTCTGATAGTGTCGAACCAGCTTTCAAAAAAAATAGGAACATCAACGTTAAACACAAATTTTAAATCTACCATCAGATGATAGACTACCATACATATTATTGCAAAGCCTCTAAGCTCATCTAAAAAACCAACCCTGTTTTTTATTTCCATTTATATATTCCTTTTTTGTCGGCAATAATTTACTTTATTACCTTGCCGGACGCTTTAATGTTCGATTTCTTCTTTATGACCTCTTCGCTTCCACCCCGATCTGTAAAGATCTTTTCTTCGCTGTCCTCCTCTTCGGGAAGCTCGGGATTTCTTAATCCCTGAGATTCATAGAAAGGATTTATAATATATTTTTGAATTACGGGATAGCTGTTAAATGCACAAAGGAAAAACAGCCACCCAAAGGGCAGAAAAGGCAGGGCAAAAATTGAATAGGGCAGTAAAAGAATCATTGCCAATATAAATGTTACCCATACCACAAAGCTTATTATATTAACCTTGATACCCATTACGGTAAGCAGAAATGCGTTTTTAATGATTTTTCCCAAAGGAAGGGTAAGACTGACGATTTCAAGGTATATATAAAAATGTGCCATTAAGAAGTATGCCGCAATTGCAATGGAAATAATAATCATAGCATAGTTTTTAGCCGAGGGATCCTGATCAAGAATTTGCCCGTAAAACATTGCGCCATACAAAAATGCAGAAAAAAACAATACGTCAAAAATTCCTATGGGCAGTGCCTGCTTAAAATTATTCTTAAAGGCGGTTTTATATTCGTCCATCATAAATATAGGCTTTTCCAAAGTAAACTTTCTCACAACCTGAGATGCGGCGGCAGTAGCAGGTCCGAACAATATGACCACGGGAAGTCCGATCAACATAAAATAAAAATTACTTGTCTGCGCCGATAATAAAAAACCCGCCAGGACAAACGCCAAACCGCTTGTTACCAAATAAACGAAATTTAAGGTGATCAGCTTCCAGAATTTACCGGCAAACTGCTCCCAAAATCTGAAAAACGGTTTCTTTTTCGGTCCGTTCTTTGCAACGCCTTTGCCTGATTCGCTATAATTATAAAAAAGACCCAAACCATGCCTTCTTTCCGCATATATGCTTTTG
>DNUB01000150.1:0-1705 GCA_003508605.1 Oscillospiraceae bacterium
GTCAGCTTGTCGAAAAACAAACAGTTTTCAGGGTTTTTCGACAAGCTGAAATGCAGACATTGTCTGCATTTTTGTAAATGAGTTTAAAACAGTGACCGATCAATCTCCTGCCGTGGTTGTTGTTACCACGGGGGCAGGCTCTTCGGGCGGTGTTGTGGTGACCTCGGGTTCGGTAACCACAGGTGCGGGAGTGGTGGTTACTTCGGGAACAAGCTCGGTA
Source organism: Oscillospiraceae bacterium (assembly GCA_003508605.1). GTDB lineage: Bacteria > Bacillota > Clostridia > Oscillospirales > Ruminococcaceae > Ruminiclostridium_E. The sequence goes on from DNUB01000150.1 coordinate 221, forward strand.
AACACATTTTCGTTAAAGCTTATCTGCTTCTTTTCAACAGGATCCTCGTCAAAGTTTACCTCAAGCTCTATAAAAGTCCTTCTCTCACCCGTTTTTGGGTTTTCGACAATAATGGCATATCTCTTGACGCCGCTGCCCCTGATAGACCAGCTTATAAGCTTACTTAAGCCTACGTCCTTTGTTTGGGTCAGATCTTCCTGAAGAGTGCCGTCGATATAATATTTAAATATAAATTCGCCCTTTGCGCTTGGGTTGATTTCTTGCTGAATCTTGTCGTCTCTTTCGGTAGTGGCAAGCTCGCCGTTGGATACATAAACGGTTACGACGGTGTCCTTTTCAACCTTCTCGTTGGCGTCAATGCTCTGATAGAAAACCTTTCCCTTTTCAACAACATTATCGGAGGGGCAGGGCTTGTATTCTACCAAAAGAACAATGTCGTTTCTCTTTGCGTTTTCACGTGCGGTGTATTCCGAAAGCTTGTAGAAATCGGGCACATAGGTAAGGGTGGGCAAAGGACCGTTGCTTACAAAAATAACCACCTTTGAACCTACTTCAACCCTTTCTCTTGCGGCAGGCTCGGTTTTAACCACGCAGTCCTTGGGGATTGTATCGTTGTCCACCAGTACTATTTCGGTTATAAAGCCTTGGTTTCTGAGCTGCGTTACGGCTTCGTTTTTGGGGCGGGAGGCGTATTCGTCAATTTCCTCCATCTTCGGACCTAAGCTTATGGTAATTGAAATCTGCTGAGTGGCTTTAATGGTCGTTCCCGCTCCTATGCTCTGATAAAATACCTTATCCTTTTCGGCAGTGTTGTTTTCATGGGTAAACCTTATATTAAACTTATCGCCGTACTGCGTTTTTACCTCGTCCTCGGTCATTCCCATAAACGTGGGCACCACAACCTCCTCCGTCTGTGAATTGTTGGTTCCGGAGGGCGACGGAACAACCCTTTCGGTAACCAGCTTGTATACCACTATTGCCGCAACAATAACGAACACGGCGGTAACCGCAAACAAAATCGACAGCAGCGGAGACCGGCGGGGAGCGACCTCGTCGTCCTCCTCCTCTTCTTCGTCCTCCTCTTCCGCACCGTCAGCCTGTTCGTTTGTCTCCTTTAAGGCGTAACCCTTTTTAATCTCTCCGCCGTTTTGTGCGGGAGCGGCTTTTGAGGGGGACTGCTCGGGAGTTACCTTATCAAAATATTTGGTTGAACCGTCTGCGGAAAAATATTTATATTCAAAGACAATGCTGGGATTCTGCTTAAACTCCTCGATATCCCTTATCATTTCCCCTGCGGTTTGATATCGCTTTGAAGGCTCCTTCTGCATTGCCTTTTCGGTGATTTCCTCCAGTCCTTCGGGAACGGAGCTGTTTATCTCGGACATTTTCTTTGCATTTGACTGCATATGCAAAAGGGCGATGGAAACGGGATTGTCGCCGTCAAAGGGCTTTTTCCCCGTGAGCATTTCATACATCATAACGCCG
>DNUB01000150.1:1986-3007 GCA_003508605.1 Oscillospiraceae bacterium
CATTTCATACATCATAACGCCGACGGAATAAATATCGCTGCGCTCGTCGGTAACGTCTCCCCTCGCCTGTTCGGGGCTGATATAGTGAACCGAGCCGATGGCCTTTTCCGAAACGGTTTTGTCGGTTTCCCTGTTAAAGCGGGCTATGCCGAAGTCCATGACCTTTATAGTGCCGTCGTTTAACAGCATAACATTCTGCGGCTTAATATCACGGTGAACGATTCCTCTGTCATGGGCGTGCTGCAATGCCTTTAATATCTGCATAGTGAAGTGTACAACGTCCTTCCACTTCAGAACGCCCTGCTTGGCGATATATTCGGTTAAAGCTATGCCGTCAATGTACTCCATTACAATAAACTGAAGCTTGTCGGTAAAGCCCACGTCATATATTTTGACAATATTCGGATGGGACAGAAGAGCGATGGCCTTTGACTCGTTTCTGAATCTGCGGATAAAGTCCTCGCTGCCGGCAAATTCGGTTTTCAGGATCTTTACCGCAACCGTTCTGTCCTCGGTTATGTCCTTGGCTTTATATATATCTGCCATTCCCCCAACACCGATAAGCTCCAGCAGCTCATACCTGCCGTCGAGCTTTTTTCCAATGTTATTGTCCATAAACACCTTCCGCCATTTCTCCGCACTTTTCTTATTTGTTATAATTCGTTATGCGCTCCGTGCAGTAAGAGTGCATAACGCAGATAAAAGGGCAAAGCCCTGTTTTACGAAAATTTTCTGTCGAATCGGTTATGAAATTATTATATCCTTAGTTTTAATTCAGTGCCTTGATTTAATTCAGCACTTTGCCAAAGCCACCGAAACATTGTCTCTTCCGCCGTTGGCAAGAGCGTAATCTATAAGAAGATCGCAGCATTTATTAACGGGGTTGTTGACTATTATACCCGCTATTTCCGCATCGTCGCCGTAGCCGTGCAGTCCGTCGGAGCAAAGCAGCAGATACTGCCCCTCCTCCAAATCTATTTCAAAGTAATCGGGTGTAATATCGCTTAATGCGCCTACCGCA
>DNUB01000150.1:3320-3715 GCA_003508605.1 Oscillospiraceae bacterium
GGGTTATGTAATTGCGGTTGGGGTGGGTTCTGCTTTCCTCCTCGGTAAGCTCTCCCCGTTCTATAAGGCGGCGTACCTGTGTATGATCCTTCGTCACCTGCTGCATATTTTCGCCGAATATGTGGTAGCAGCGGCTGTCCCCAACATTGATTATGTACGCTCTTTCATCATATATTATGGCAGCCACGCAGGTGGTTCCCATACCTCTTTTATCCGGTTCTGTTCTTGCACGGTCGAAAACAAGGCTGTTAGCGGCAGTAACCGAGGTGATAAGCAAATTCCGTATAAAGTTACGGTTGTTGCTCAGCCTGAAGCCCGTTTCAATGCGGGACTGCATAAGGTCGATAGTCATCTGGCTGGCAACGCTGCCTGCGTTTTCGCCGCCCATTCCGTCG
>DNUB01000150.1:4025-4672 GCA_003508605.1 Oscillospiraceae bacterium
GCGTTTTCGCCGCCCATTCCGTCGCATACGACCATTACAACGGCTTCTTCGTTGTCTCCCAAGGCGCTAACCCAAACTCTGTCCTGGTTTTCGGCTCTCACTAATCCGATATCGGACCTACAAAAATATTTCAATTTATTTTATCTCCATTTATATCTTATAAAGCTTATATTTATAGCTTATATATAGTACGGCAGTATTCTGCGCAAATTGCAGGGCTGAATGAAAAATCGGCATAAAATGTTATTATGTCAGATATTATCCCTTCGAAGCTGACCGCAGGCGGCTTCGATATCCGTTCCGAGAGTTCTTCTGACGGTAGCGTTTAAGCCGCTGCCGCAAAGTATTTTTTTAAAGCTTTCCACAAAGTCGCTTTTTTTATAATCTCCCTCTCTGATTTCATTTATGGGAATAAGGTTGACATGACACACCCCCAAGGGCTTTAAAAGGGAGATAAGCTCCTTTGCCGTTTCCATATCGTCATTTACGCCTTTTATAAGCGCAAATTCAAAGCTTATCCTTCTGCCCGTCGCCTTAAAATAATCGTCACAGGCTTTTATAAGCTCTTTTACTCGGTATTTTTTATTTACGGGCATTATAAGCTCCCGCTTTTCGTCGGTGGGAGCATGAAGGGATATTGAGAGGGT
>DNUB01000150.1:4952-12889 GCA_003508605.1 Oscillospiraceae bacterium
CATGAAGGGATATTGAGAGGGTAAGCCCCAATTTCATTTCCGCCAGCTTATAGATTTTATCCACAAGTCCGCAGGTGGAAAGTGAAATATGCCTGAGGCTCATATTTCTGCCGCTCTTATGGGAGATTATATGTAAAAATTTTACCACATTGTCAAAGTTATCCAAAGGCTCGCCTATTCCCATAAGCACAACGGAGTCGATTTTTCTTCCGCTGTCCCTTTCGCTCTCGTATATCTGAAGGAGTATTTCCGAGGGCTCAAGATTTCTCACAAAGCCTGCCTTTGTTGAGGCGCAGAACCTACAGCCCATTTTGCAGCCCACCTGTGTGGAAAGGCAAATGCTGTTTCCATGGTGATATTCCATCAAAACGGTTTCCACCTTATTTTCGTCAGGCAGCACATATAAATATTTTACAGTATTATCTATGCTTGATACAAGTCTTTTTTGAATTTTCAGTGAATTTATATAAAATTTTTCTTCAAGTACGGCTCTTGTTTGTGCAGAAATATTAGTCATTTTGTCAAAGCTTGGGACTTTTTTTTCGTGCAGCCACTGAAATACCTGCAAAGCACGGAATCTTTTTTCACCGATTTGTAATAATTTCCGTTCCAATTCCTCAAAGGAAAGGGATAATATGTCTGTTTTTTCCATTACGGCTATCTGACCCTCCTGAAGGTAGCCGCAAAAAATCCGTCGCCTCCCGTAGTGGCGGGCAAAAACGTTCTCATACAGCTGTCCTCAACGCCGTTTACCGAAACAGGCACGACTACCGGCGCAAAATCCGTGTTATCCGCAAGGAATTTTTCCGCCACCTCTTCGTTTTCCGACCTGTTAAGCGTGCAGGTGGAATAAATCAAAGTTCCGCCTATCTTTACGTATTTTGATGCGGTTTCCAGAATATGCTTTTGAACAATGGGCAGCTGCTCTATGTTTTTCATTTCCTTATATTTTATTTCGGGCTTTCTTCTGATCACTCCAAGCCCCGAGCAGACGGTATCGCACAAAACCTTGTCTGCAAGGGGTATTCCTTCGTCGTATACGGTAGCGTCGTGAACGGCTGCCTCCACAATTGAAAGCCCCAGCCTTTCAGCCCCCGTTCTTATCATGGAAACCTTGCCGTCGTATAGATCAAAGCTGTACAGCTTTCCGCGGTTAGCCATCATTTCAGCCATGGTAAAGGTCTTTCCTCCCGGTGCGGCGCAAACGTCTATCACCGTTTCGTTAAAAACGGGTTTAGCCACACGGCAGCAAAGCTGAGAGGATATATCCTGTACATGAAAAAGTCCTTTTCTGTAAGCTGCGGTAGCTTCTATCTGTCTGATATTGCCCAATTCAAGGCAGTCGTCCAAAAGGGCGTTTTTTCTTGCGGTGATTTTTTCCTTGGCAAATTCGGAGATAAGCTGATCGGCGGTGCATTTAAGGGTGTTTACCTTAATATAAAGCGGCGGTCTGCCAAAGCTGCCCTTTAAAATCTCCTCTGTTTTTTCCTCCCCGAACATTCCCACCCACTTTTTCACTATCCACTTAGGGCAGGAGTATTCCACCGACTTTTTGGCGATATCGTCCAGATCCTTATAGTCTATCTGCTTTCCGTCACGCAAAAAGCTGCGCAAAATGCCGTTTACAAAGCCCCTTCTGCTTTGTCGGGCAAGGTTCACCGATTCGTTTACCGCTGCGCTTTCGGGAACGGCGGTGTATAAAAGCTGATACAGTCCCATTCTTAAAATCTGCACTGCGTCGGTATCTATTTTATCAAACTCCACGGTTGAATACTGTCGGATTATGTAATCAAGGGTCATCTTCCTTTCGATGACTCCGTAAAACAGCATGGCGGCAAAGGCTCTGTCTCTGTCCTTAAGCTTTTCCCTTGAAAAGGTGTTGTCAAGAAGTATGTTTGAATAAGCCCTGCTTTCGTCCATTCGGATAAGCAGCTCCAAAACTGTTTGTCTCGCCGTTTTCATAATTGAAATATTCCTTTGCTTTAATTGTAATAAGCTGCGCCAATTCCTATGGGAACAGCTTATAACTTATAAATAGTATTGCAGACAAATCTGCGTTTTGTGTGGGAAAAGCCTCGCCTGTCATATGGCGGCAGCCTGATGCCGCAGCAGGGGCAGGATTTTTGAATAAATGTCTGTAAGATGATTTACATTTGGCATTGAATAATATCGGGGGGAGCTTTGCGTTCAAAATATCAATTTCTTCTGCGGCCGGAAATGGCAATCAGCCTTATAAGCTGGGTAAGTGCCACCAAAAGTCCCGCAACATAAGTCATAGCCGCTGCGTTAAGGGTTTTCCTTGCGCCGCCGATTTCGTCCCTTTCCAAAAGCCCTTGACCGCTTATAACATTCAGAGCTCTCCTGCTTGCGTCAAATTCCACAGGCAGGGTTAAAAGCTGAAACAAAACCACACAGCCGAACAAAACTATTCCGATGTCAACAAAAATCGGAATACCCATAATCATCCCCAGCAAAAACAGTATAACCCAGCCCTTGGAGCCTATTTGAGCGACAGGTACGAAAAGGGAACGGATTTTTAGCGGCATATAGTTTTTGTTATGCTGAATAGCGTGTCCCACCTCGTGAGCCGCTACTCCGATAGCCGCCACGGAGGTGCTGAAAAAGGTGGAGTCGGACAAAGCGACCTCGTTGGAGCGGGGGTCGAAATGATCGGTAAGATTTCCGTCAATATGTCTTACCACAATATGCTGCAGTCCGTAGCTGTCTAAAATCCGTCGTGCAATAACGTGGGCGGGAACGTTGTTTCTGCTGCCGATCCTGCTGTATTTTTTAAAGGTGGACTGCAGCCTGAACTGTATAAAGTAGGAGAACACAACGGCAAGAATTACCAGAAAATATGCCGCTGTGGGGTTTTCTGCAAAAAATTTAAATATCATGATCCATTCCTTTTCAAAAAGTCATATCTTTTATTATTTAAAAATCAGGCTATGCCAATTATGAAGCATGGGCAGCCTGACGGTAAAGCTCCGCTTATTTGCGGGAATAAGCACCGTATTATTTTCCGCCTGTCTCTTCTCCCAGAACAGCGCCCTCTTCAATTCGTCTGCCTCTTAAAAAGTCGCTGTCCTTCATTCTTTTGCCGCCCTCAAGCATTATATCCGTAAGTCTTAACGCTCCTTTTCCGCAGGCGACGCACAAGCCCTCTCCCTTTATTACCGTTCCCGAGGGTTTATCGGCGGCATAATCAAGCTTTTGGGCAAAATAAACCTTCAAACGCTTTCCCTCCAGGAAGGTAAAGGCGCAGGGCGAGGAGGAAAGCCCTCTTATCTGATTATATACAGTATCTGCCGATTTGCTGAAATCTATGCGGCAGTCCTCTTTTTTAAGCATACCCGCATAACAGGTATCCTCGTCGCTTTGGGCGGTTCTCGGAGCATTTCCCCGTTCCGCAAGCGAAAGCGTTTCACAAATAAGCCTTGCGCCGATTTCCGACAGCTTATCATGAAGCGTTTCCCCTGTCATATCCTCGGGAATGGGAATTTCCTCCTTAAGAATCATATCCCCCGTGTCAAGTCCCTCCGCCATATACATGGTGGTGACCCCCGTGGTCTTTTCTCCCTCCATAATGCACCTTTGTATAGGCGCGGCACCTCTGTATCGGGGGAGCAGTGAGGCATGAACATTTATGCAGCCGTATTTGGGAATATCCAGCACCGATTTGGGTAAAATCTGACCGTAAGCCACCACCGCAATGCAGTCGGGAGACAGCTCCTTAAGAATCTCAAGGGATTTTTCGCCGTCCTCACCCTTTCTCAGGGAAAGCGGCTGAAACACCTCTATGCCATGAGCCAATGCGCTTACCTTAACGGGGGGCATCTGCATTTTATGCCCTCTGTTTTTCGGCTTGTCGGGTTGAGTGAAAACCATAGAAACCTTATGACCCGCTCCGATAATCGCTTCTAAACAGGGTACCGAAAATTCCGGAGTTCCCATAAACACTATATTCAAGTTTAAGCTCCTTTCCCTTGCCCATACTATAGGAAACCGATAAATCACCGCAGCTCGACAATTCAAACCGCACATATAGGGATGGTGTGCGGATTTTCAAGCGGATTTTGTCGAGTATAGGGCAAAAATTCGCAGGCTTGCTATAGCAGTCAGGATATTTTAACAAAGTCGTCGGTAAAATATGCCGAAAAGATGTATGCCAAGCCCTATGCGGACAGATCGTTATTTCCTTCTGCCCTTTTCCTCTTCGTCCTCGATCATCTCATCGGCTAAATCGGTGAAGATAATTCCGTTAAGGTGATCTATCTCGTGACACAAGGCACGGGCCAAAAGCTCCTTCCCCTCTATTTTTATCTCTTTTCCGTAGCGGTTTTGGGCGGTTACCTTTACCTTTGCGGGTCTTTCCACATAGCCCCACAGATCGGGAGAGGAAAGGCAGCCCTCCTTATCCCTTTGCTTTCCCTTGGCGGAGGTAATAACAGGGTTTATCAGCTCGATTTTTCCGTCGCCTATATCCACCACAACCACTCTCTTTAATATACCCACCTGAGGAGCGGCAAGACCCACTCCGTTAGCCTCCGTCATAGTCTCATACATATCGTCCAGCAAAACCCAGAGCCTGTCGTCAAAAACGGTAACCTCACGGCAGCGTTTCCTGAGCAGCTCGTCGCCGAACATAACGATATTTCTTTTAGCCATAAAAATTTCTCCTTTAAGCTGTCTTTTTATTTTTTATTTATTTTTCAAATCCGTTTACATCGACGTAAAAGCTTACGTTTCCAAGCTCCCTATCTCTGTAAGCCGCCATTAAAACGTCATTCAGCAGGCTGCGGAATTTTTTATCGAATTTGCATTTTATAATAAGCTTGTATCTGTACCGTCCGCCTAATTTACCCGTACCCAATTTAGTCGGGCCCAACACTCTTAAAGGCATTTTTTCCTTTTCCTGCTTCAGCCTTTCCTTAAACAGCGTTAAAAATCGGTTTGCGCCCTTTTCGCACTGCTGCTGCAAAATAGAGGTAAATCCCACCATACAGATATCGCAAAAGGGAGGGAACAGCAGGGCTTGTCTCAGCTCGATTTCCTGACGGTAGAACTCCTCGTAATCCTGCTTAGCCGCAAGCTGTAAAACATAGTGATCGGGGGAAAAGGTCTGAAGATAAGCTCTTCCCGTTTTTCCGCCCCTCCCCGAGCGTCCCACCACCTGCGTTATAAGGGAAAAGGTTTGTTCATATCCTAAATAATCTCCCATATAAAGGGATTTGTCTATACCCAAAACTCCCACAAGGGTAACGTTTTCAAAATCCAATCCTTTGGCTATCATCTGCGTGCCCACCATTATATCATAAGCCCCGCTGCCGAACTCCGAAAATCTTTTTGAAAAGGCGTCCCTTGACATAGTGGTATCCGCATCCATTCTGAGAACTCTTGCCTTTGGAAAATACTGCTTAATCTCGTCCTCAATGCGCTGAGTACCCGTACCCGATTGGGTAATGTATCTGCTGTGACATTTCGGGCATATATCGGGGATTTTTTTGGTATATCCGCAGTAGTGGCAGCAGACGGTTTCGTTAGCCTTGTGATAGGTAAGGGGCAGGTCGCAGTTTGGACACTTCATCACCTCGCCGCACCTTATGCAGCTTATATGAGTGTGATAGCCCCGTCTGTTAAGCAGAATCATGCTCTGCTCGCCCTTTTGCAGGTTAATCTCGATTTCGTGCAAAAGTGCCTGACTGAAATTCCCCCTGTTTCCGCATTCGTACTCCGCCTTCATATCCACCATATACACCTGGGGAAGGCTTCCCTTGTTGTACCTTTGATTAAGAGCTACATATTCATATCTGCCGATCTGCGCAAAATATCTGCTTGACAGAGAGGGCGTCGCCGAAGCCAAAAGCAGCAGGGAATTATGTCTGAAGCACCTTTGCTTAGCCACGCTTACCGCATTGTATCGGGGGGTGCGGTCTGACTTATAGGTATGCTCCCCCTCCTCGTCTATTACAATTATTCCTATATTTTCAAGAGGAGCAAAAACCGCGCTGCGTGTGCCTATGACGATTTTTGCGTCGCCGCTTTTTATCCTTTTGTATTCGTCGGCTCTTTGCCCCATGGAAAGCGCACTGTGAATTATTGCAACGCTGTTGCCGAAAAGCCCCTGAAAATTTCTTACCGTCTGCGGGGTAAGGGAGATTTCGGGCACTAACATCAATGCGGTTTTTCCGAGCTTTATGGTTTTATCGATAAGCTTTATGAAAACCGAGGTTTTGCCGCTGCCCGTAACGCCGTGAAAAAGTGCGCATTTAGGACCGCTGTCCGTCATAAGTGCTTCCAATCTGTCATAAGCCTTTTGCTGCTCCGGGGAAAGAATAATATCGTCGGGGCTTCCCGTTGCCTCAGCATTTGCGGTTTCCGCTCTTGTAAGCTGATATTGGTATTCCTCCAGAATCCCGTATTTAACCAGATTTTTTATAACAGCCGAGGTAATCCCGCATATATAGCAAAGCTCCCCTACCGACGCCGCTTCGTATTCCGCAAGAGTATCTATTACCTTTTTTTGCTTTGGGGTAAGCTTAGCCGTTCGGTCATTCTGCTGAAAATCTTCCCTGAGCCTTACCATCTGCTCCGTTCGGTCGCCGGTCTGCCTTTTGATTTCTTCCTTTTTAACAATAAAGCCTTTTTTCAGCAAGCCCTGCGCCGCCTTTTTCTTATTGCCCCCGCTGTCCGAGCCAAGGCAGCCGAGCAGTATTTCAAGCTGTTTTTCCGTTTTGGCGGCTTTAAGCTCCTCCAGAAAAATACCTTCCTCCTGTGAAAGCCCGCAGGTGCTTAAACTATCGGAATTTAGGGAATATTTTGCTCTTACGCTGAAATTAAGTCCCGGCGGCAGCATGGTTTTTACTGCGTCAAAATAGGTGCAGAAGGTGTTTTCCTTTATCCACCTTGAAAGCTCAAGCTGCTCCTCCGTCATTTTTATTCCGTTTCGGGAAAGGGAGAGAACGGGTTTAAGGCGGCTTATATCGCACTGCTTTCTTTCCGTTTTGTACACCACGCCCACACGGGCCTGATTTCCCTTTCCGAAGGGTACCATAACCGTTTGCCCCACGGAAATTTTATCTTCAAGCGAAAAAGGCACATAGTAGTCATAAAGAAGGTCAAAGGGGTATAAGCATTTATCTATTGCAGCCGAAACCGTCATCACCGTTTCAAAGCTGCAGCTTGCGCTTTCGGCCGCCAAATCTCTTTTCCCTCCTTCTTTGTTGTTTTATTATTCAATGGTATCGTTATTTTTCAGAGCTTCAATAAGCTCCCTGTTTCTGTTTGTTTTAAAGCTTTCGGCGCTGACAATGGAAACAAAATCATGAACCGCCTTTTCAAGCTCTCCGTTTACAATTACATAGTCGTAATTTTCCGCAAAGGAAATTTCCTTTTCCGCCTGCTTCAATCTTTTTTCTATTGTTTCCTCGTCCTCGGTGCCCCGTTTGTACAGCCGCCGTTTAAGCTCCTGCATAGAGGGAGGAAGTATAAAGATGAGCACCGCTTCGGGGATAAGCCGTTTTATGTTTTCCGCACCCTCAATTTCTATTTTAAGCACCACGTTTTGCCCCGATTCAAGGGAGTCTCTGACCGTCTGTTCGGGCGTACCGTAATAGTTGCCGCAGTATTCGGTATGCTCCAGCAGCTCTCCGTCGGCTATCATTTTTTCAAATTCTTCCTTCGATTTAAAATAATAGCTTATGCCCTCCGTTTCTCCCGCTCTCATAGCTCTGGTAGTGGCCGAAACGGAGTAGCAGAGATTTATTTCCTTTGCTAACGCTTTTTCTAAAATCGTGTCCTTGCCGCAGCCTGCGGGAGCCGAAACTACGAAAAGTATTCCCCTTGACATTGATTTTTTTCCTTTCTTGGTTTCCTTAACGGAAATATTGTACGGGTGCCTATAATCAAAATCCGATGTCCCCCGCCCTTTGCGGCAA
>DNUB01000316.1 GCA_003508605.1 Oscillospiraceae bacterium
CCGTTTCTGCTGTAGGTTATGGTTCCGCTTGTTAATTCTTTATAATAATCCTCCGCAAAGGACCTTTTTTCAAATTCATTGGGGTTAAAGACAAGCTTGTCAAAGAAAAGCATTTTATCGTTTGTCATTTGCTCTGCCGCAGCTTTTATGGGAGTTTCCGGCCGGTATCTTTCAAATGCTTCCAGATAATGCCATAAGTGCCAAAGCGTATAACAAACTATTCCGATTAAGGTCAGAGTGAACAAGGCATAGATTATTCTGAAAACTATTGTTCCCCACCTTATTTTTGCTCTACTCATCCTCCTTCTCCTTTATTAAAATAGCTGTGCACATTTGTCTGTAACCTACCATACTGTTATTTTTATTTATAAATTCGCCCTTGTATATCATTGAGGTGGAGGAGCCGCCGTCAAGATTATATGCATTCACCGCCTCGAATTTCAGCATAATGTCCTGAATATCAACATAGCTTGCCCCTATGCTGTCAGACTGTCTCCCGTCAATCACAAGCAGAAGCATGGCTCCGTCCGCTCTTTGACCGATAGCCGTACGGGGATTGAGTCCGCTTCCGGCTCCCAATGATTCTAAAGGCTGATTGTTTATTATCAGTGAAGGTCCGTATTTAACTGCGTTCGTAATGCCCATATCTATAGCCTGTTGGACGGTGAATGTGCCTACGACAAGCTTTCCTTCCTTGGTTATTCCGCAGCATTCCCAGGCATTGCTCAGAGGAGTTCCCCAAAGAACCTCTCCCTGTGAAATAACTATGCCGTCGGGTATTCCTCCGCTGCCCCGTCCCTGATCGTCTACCCAGCCTCCTCCGTTTGTTGCGCCGATAACATTTCCGTAGCTTTTATAAATTTCCATAAGCCGCTTGCCCGATTCTTCTTCGCCAAAGGTTCCGCTTACTCCCACAAACACTCTTTTCGGGTCGTAAACAATCATCATCTTTCCTTTAAAAGCCGCCCCCTTGACATCGACAATGTCAATTCCGTCACCGTCGGGGTCTATCTCCTGCCCGTCAGCTCCGGGGATTGTGTTTTCCGTATTTGAAGGGTTATTGTCCGAGGGATCGTCTGATGTATTATGGGGAGGTTTTTTATTTGTACCGGGATTTATTACCACCAGGTCAGTGTCGGTAATCAAATCTGCCGCTTTCAGTGAATTTGCCTCCAGTATTTCATTGACCTTGTCCTCTCCCAAAAACGCTGTGGCAAGGAATTTTGCTGCGCTGGTTTCCATCATGGAAACCACAAAAAGATCTCTTGCTTTTTCCGAAGGTCCGTATTCCAGAATAATTATTCCCCCTATTAAACCGCCTGCTGCAATAAACACGGCGGTAAACAGCACAAGTAAAATTCTGAAAATAACGGTTTTTACTCGGATTTTATCTTTTTTTGCCACAAAAGTGTCAGACATTATATACTTCCTTAATTTTATTTCCTTTTTTCTTTGAACACCCATTCTCTTTGTATTGTAAAACACAAGAAAAACAGCACGATGTCAATAAGCATTTTATATACGGTTTGAAGAAGGCTCTGCTCCGCACCGGTTAGGAATGTAAGCAAATAAACAAGTCCGTAAGAGGAACCCGCTTGAGCTATACATAGGCAGTAGTATTTTAACAGAGAGCCCTTAACATTTCCCTTGCTTTTAAACACCTTGTTTTTATTTATTATGTAGTTAACTGCCGAGGAGATAATGCGGGCTATGCCGGTTGACAAAAGTATTCTCAACCATACATCGTATTCCCTTGGCAGCAATAAATTGAGCAGGGTAAAGCATAATAAATCTATTAAAGACGCCGTCATAGAGCTGATTATGTATTTTATAATGACTGCATAGATTTTTACGGAATCCTTAAAGGGGTTAAAATGTGTTCCGCTGTTATTATCGGAATAAATGGTTTCAATCGACCGCTCGCAAAATTCCATACCGTTTTCCTTCATAGCAAGGAGCATATTGGTCTCATACTCAAATCTTTCGCCGCCTGTCTTTATCAGTGTCGGAAGATAGCTGCGGGGAATTGCTCTGAGTCCTGTTTGCGTATCGGTTATTTTAATCCCGCAAAGAAATCTGAAGGTGAATGATGTAATGTTGTTTCCGATGCGGCTTTTTGGCGGAATGTTATCCCCCTTAAAGCTTCTTGCACCGAACACGGCAATACTTTTATTCTCCATATCCTCTGCGCAGGCGCAAATATCTGCGGGAGTATGCTGCAAATCATCGTCTGTGGTAACAACGCCCGCTTTATCCTTACGGTTTTCCAGGAAAAACTCAAATCCTGTTTTAAGTGCTCTGCCCTTTCCCATATTTTTTTCATGGCTTATAAGTGTTACATGGGGATATTTTTTGATTTGCTCGAAAATCTGTTTTGATGAATCCTTACTGCTGCCGTCATTTATAACTATAATGTCGTCAAATCCGGAGCCTATAAGGGCTTCAACAGCTTCTATAAGCTTTGGGGAAGGATCATAGCTTGGAAGAATTACCGAAACATTCATAGATACACCCTTTATTTTTATTTACCAAATAATTATATCACTTGTGCCTTTGAAAATCAATTACAAATCAGTAACAATTTCGAATAATTGCTGTTGACAAAACTGTCATAATGATGATAGAATATTCTCAAATACATAGGGAGAATAGAATATTGAAAAATAAAGTTATATTTGTTCTTATTTCTTTTGTTTTTGTTTTGCTTTGTATTTGCATAGTTTTAGGTTCATTATTAAACAGAAGCATGAGCTCCGAATATATAAATCCGAAGGGAAGCACTGTCGGATTCACTAATGCGGATAATTTGACTGCTTCAAATCAAAGGGAGCCGATTTTTGATAAAATAAATATAAATACTGCTTCAAAGGAGGATTTGATAAGGCTTAAAGGCATCGGAGAGGTTTTGGCTCAAAATATCATTAACTATCGGGACGAATACGGACATTTTGATTCTATTGAAGAAATTATGAATGTTAAGGGAATAGGAAAAGCTAAATTTAACGATATAAAAGACTTTATAACGGTTTCAGAATAACAAAAGGGGCAGAAAAGCTCTACCCCTTTTGTTATGTATTTATTTTTATTTAAGCAGTCTGATTTTTCCGATTACGGGAAGCTCCTTTGCTTTTCCTTGTGCGGCGTTTACAATGCCCATAATCACCAACACCAAAATTGCAAGACCCAATACTCCGGAAAGAATACCGCCCACAAAGGGGATCAGCGTTAAGATACCGCCAACGATTCCAAATATAACGTCTGCAATAAAAAGAACTATTCCCTGATTAACATGGAAACGGGCATATGCGGAATTTGGTGCAGCTAACAGGGGAACCAAGAATAAAAAGCCAAAGTAAGATAAAACGCTCATACCCTTATTCTGTGCGATATCGTTAGGATCCATAGTCGCTGTGTAATCTCCTCCGTCCATTGACACAGGACCGGGATTAACATAAGTATTGTTGTTTGCGGTTGATTGTTGCGCAGCTCCGCATTTTGGGCATACTGCAGCGTTATCATCAATGCTTGCGCCGCATTTTGTGCAAAAAGCCATAATAATTTCCTCCTAAAATAGTGGTTTTGAAAAGCAAATATACTTTATATATATTATATATGATTTTTAAAAATAAATCAATAAGCAATTT
>DNUB01000258.1 GCA_003508605.1 Oscillospiraceae bacterium
ATGGTTTTTTCCTAAGACCTTTTTCCTTCCGAGAAAGAAAAGGTTGAGAATTTTCGACAGACTGAGCGGTACTGCACTGATTTGTGCAATATCGCTTTAGTTATATAAATATATAAAAACAAAAAATACGGCTGTACCTTTTGTGAAATTTTTCCATAAGCAATTTTTAGAGAATATCAAATCCATATTCCGACCATAATATTTTTGAAATACTTATTATAGCTTTTCCCTGTCGTTACATAATTAGTTTTAAAGAAGCGCTGTGGCAAAGCCATTTTTTACGGCACATCTTTAACGCAAAAATGACAGTCGGAGGCAGGTATGTATTACGGAAAGGTTGAAATATCGGGAGTAAACACCGCAAAGCTAAAGGTGCTGAAGGAGTCTGAAAAAACAGAGCTGCTGAAAAGAATAAAGGAAGGGGATATGAAGGCGAGAGAAGAGCTTATAAACGGAAATCTCCGCCTTGTTTTAAGCGTTATTCAGCGTTTTAACGGCAGGGGAGAAAACCCCGACGATTTGTTTCAGGTGGGAGTTATCGGACTTATAAAGGCAATCGATAACTTTAATATGGACTTACAGGTAAGATTCTCCACATATGCAGTACCGATGATAATAGGAGAGGTAAGGCGGTATCTCAGAGACAGCGGTACAATGCGCATTTCACGCTCATTAAGAGATCTCGCTTACAAGTCTATGCAGGTAAGGGAGCGCATTATCAACGAAACCTCCGCCGAGCCTACCATAGAGGAGATAGCGAAAGAGCTTGAAGTCAAAAGAGAAGAAGTGGTTATGGCTTTAGAGGCGGTAAGCGATCCTATTTCTCTTTATGAGCCTGTTTTTTCCGAGTCGGGAGATACCGTTTACGTTATGGATCAGGTGGGCGATAAGAACAACGATATAAATTGGCTTAACGAAATTGCCTTAAAGGACGCTATTGTCAATTTGGGCAACAGAGAGAAAAAGATACTTAATCTTCGCTTTTTTCAAGGTAAAACACAGGTCGAAGTGGCGGAGGAGATCGGAATAAGTCAGGCACAGGTCTCAAGGCTGGAGAAAGGTGCTCTTAATAAAATAAAGAGCCAGATATAGGCTGAATAAATTCGCCCCTGTTTTTACAAGACAGGGGATTTTTTGATAAGTATGCCACTGTACATTATTTGACATAATTCATATTTTTTAATAAATCCCGCATATTCATTTCTTGTCCGAATAAAATGTACAAAGCAAGGAAAGGACATTAAGAGATGAAAGAAAAACCCGTTTTCCTTAAAAACACTATAATTTTATTTACCGCAATGCTCATTACCAAGGTAGTGGGAGCAGTGCTTAAAATACCCCTTACAAATATGATCGGCGGTACGGGAATGGGGTATTTTTCCACCGCCTACAGTTTTTTTAACCCTTTGTACACCGTTTTAGCGGCAGGGCTTCCTGTGGTCGTAACCAGAATGACCGCCCAAAGTGCCGCTTGCAAAAGATTTCGCGAAGCAAGAAATATAAAATCCTCCGCCCTGATTTTAGCACTGATATCCGGAATAATCGGTACGGTTTTTATGATAGTTTTTGCCCTTCCCTTTGCCGATTATGCCGCCAATTCGCATGAAAGCCTTTTATCTGTTCTCGCAATTTCACCTTCGGTATTGTTCTGCTGTCTGGCCGCCGCATACAGAGGATATTACGAGGGTCTTTCCAATATGCTGCCAACCGCCGTTTCTCAGGTAACCGAATCGATTGTAAAGGCGGTTATGGGCTTGGGTTTGGCGGGAATAGTTTTGCATATGGGAAAAAAAGGAGTTATTCCCTCCGAAAAGGTACTTCCCTGCTGCGCCGCTGCCGCCATTTTAGGCGTGACATTGGGAGAACTTTGCGGAACGCTGTTTTTAATGCTGAGAAGCCGTTTTGGGTCGGATCATATCACAGCTGAAGAACTGGAACAGAGCCCCGAACCGCCTAAAAAATCCGGCATTGTAAAAAACATAATTCTCCAATCGATGCCTATTTCCTTAGGCGCAGTAATAATAAATTTAGGAGCGTTTATTGATCTGCTTACTATTTCAGGCGGCATACAGGAGTGCTTCGGAAAAAACACCGAATATTTTTTTCTCACCTTTAAAACCGCCGTCAAGGAAGCGGGAACGGAAAACTTCGGAAACTTTGTTTACGGCAGCTATACAGGAATCGTTCTGTCCGTATTTATGCTTATAACCTCCCTTACCGCACTAATCGGCAAAAGTGCATTACCCGCTATTGCCGCCGCTTATGAGTGCGGAGGAAAAAACGAAGTAAAAAAAAATACAAGCATTCTCTTAAGCGGTATTTTTATTATAGGACTGCCTCTTTGCCTTTCCTTAGGTGCTTTGGCGGAGCCTGTGCTAACTCTGCTTTACCCTTCCAGAGCAGCAGAAATCAGTGTCAGCATCGCACCTTTGACTGTGCTTAGCATAGGCGGTCTGCCCATCGCACTTTGCGGCGGTCTTTTCTCGGTATTCCAGGCTATTGGAAGATTTGACCTCCCCATTAAGCTTATGATGGTGGGTTCTGCCGCCAAGCTGGTGCTTAATCTGCTTCTTTTGCAGATTCCGGAGCTTTCCCTTTGCGGCGCAGCTTTATCAACGGTAATTTCTCATATTATTGTAATGATTTTAGGCATTATAAGCTTAAATTCCGCCGCAGCCGTAAAGATAAATATTCTTCCGCTTTTTGTAAAGCCCTTTGCCGCAGCAGCGGTATGCTGTCTTTTAAGTCTGCTGTCCTATTACTTCTTATTTAATAATTTTGCAAATGTTATCCGTATGCTTTTGACAGTATGCTTAGGCGGTCTTGCATATCTGATGTTTTTGCTTATGCTTGACAAACGGATAGTTGAGGAAATTTTTGCAAAAAGGAAAGGCGCAGGAAATACGAAAGCTAAAAAAATCGAAGCTAAAATACAAATGTAGGTTTTATAAAAAGGCAGTCTCCGTACAAAATCGACTTAAATTTTGAACGGCACTGCCTTAATTTTATTATCCTATTGTATTTTTGGATTATATTTTTTTCAATGAGGGGCAACGCC
>DNUB01000204.1 GCA_003508605.1 Oscillospiraceae bacterium
GCTTAGTTTTCAGATACGCCCTAACAACGACCTATGGCAGAAGGTATAAAAATATGTTTACATTTTTGTGCAGTACTGCTATAGTTAACGACGGTGAAAAATGGATAAAAAGCTTATAGTTATAGAGGGCCTTGACGGAGGCGGAAAAACCACTCAGCTTGAATTGTTGAAAAAGGATTACCCTAATTTCAGATTTGTTACATTTCCAAATTACCGCTCTCCTTCGGGAGAGATCGTAACAAATTATCTTAACGGAAAGTACAATGAGCAAAATGATACGGTCAGTGCCTATACTGCAAGCTGCTTTTATGCCATAGACAGATATACCAGCTTTAAAACCGATTGGGAAAAGGATTATTTGGCGGGAACGCCGATTATTTCCGCCCGTTATGTCAGCAGTAATGCAATATATCAGATGACAAAGCTGTCAAGGAATAAATGGAACGAATATACCGAGTGGCTTTTTGATACCGAATATAATAAATTTGCCATACCCAAGCCTACGGGAATAATATTTCTGGATATGCCTGTGGAGGTTTCGAGAAAGCTGCTTATAAAAAGGTACGGCGGAGATGAAAAAAAGCTGGATCTTCACGAAAGCAACCTTGATTTTATGAAAAAATGCAGAAATGCGGCGTTATATGTTGCGGAAAAAGAGGGCTGGCATACGGTTAAATGCTCCGAAAAGGACGAGCCCTTGCCTATTGAGGCAATTCACCGAAATATAAAGGAAAAGGTTGAGGAATTATTAAAGTAAGGTATGTTGAATTTCAGAGATATAAAGCTTGAGGATAAGGACAGAGCAAGAGAATTATTGAGCTTCTCCGATTTCAGGGGCTGCGAATACACATTCGGCAATAATTTTATTTGGAGCAAGCCCTATAAAATGAAGATAGCCTTTTACAAGGATTTTTACCTTGCGGAAAGCGGCGGAGAGTATTTCTATCCCGCAGGCAGAGGAGATGTTAAGGAGGTTATCTCTCTTTTAAGGGATTATGTAAGGGATCGGGGACAGAATTTAAGGATATGCAGCTCGCCTAAAAGCGGTATGGAATATCTTAAGGAGCTGTACGGAGATTCCGTGGAAATTCAAAGCAGGGCGGATTATTTCGATTATTGCTATAACCGGGAGGATCTGGAATATTTGATCGGGAAAAAGTATCATTCCAAAAGAAATTTCATAAACCGCTTTATGCAGAATAAATGGAGCTATGAGGAAATATCAGGAGAAAACATTAAGGACTGCCATACCGTTTTGGATAAATGGTTTAAAGAGAATTACGACGGCAGCGATTCCTCCATGGAGGACGAGCTTTTTGCGTCAAGGCAGGGATTGGAGCATTTTGCGGAGCTGGATTTTACAGGCGGCATATTAAAGGTTGAGGGAGAGCCTGTGGCTTTTACCTTTGGGGAACGGATAAACAGCGATTCCTTTGACGTGCATGTGGAAAAGGGGCTTGACCTTTACGACGGAACCTATCCTATGATAAACAGGGAGTATGTGAGCCGTATGCCCGCCGATATAAAATATATAAACAGAGAAGAGGATATGGGGGAGCAGAATTTAAGAAAAGCAAAGCTGTCCTATCATCCTGTTTTTATGGAAGAAAAATTCAGGATAATTTTTAAGGATTAGCTCAAAAGAACTAAAAAAAATAACGGTCAGCGAAAGGAGAAAAGGATATGATTTATTGCTTTTTGGCAGGCGGCTTTGAGGAAATGGAGGCTCTTTGTCCCATAGATATACTGCGCAGGGGGGAATGTGAAATCGCTGTGGCAGGCGTAGGCGGCAAAATAATCACAGGCTCTCACGGAGTAAGCGTTTGTGCCGATATTGCCGACAGCGAGATAGTTCTTGATTCCCGCCTTGAAATGATAATTCTTCCGGGAGGAATGCCCGGTACTTTAAATCTCGAAAAAAATGCAAATGTGCAAAGGGCTGTCGACTTCTGTGCGGAAAACAACAGGTTTATCGGTGCGATCTGCGCCGCTCCCTCCATATTGGGTCATAAGGGGCTTTTAAAGGATAAGGAGGCGATTTGTTTTCCCGGCTTTGAAGGACAGCTTAACTGCAAAAGGCTTTCGGAGGAGTATGTTTGCAGGGACGGAAGCATTATTACCGCTAAGGGCGCAGGAGTGGCGCAGGAATTTGGCTTAAAGCTTTTGGAATGCGTTAAGGGCAGCGCCGTTTCCGAAAAGATTAAGGCGTCGCTGCAATGCAGGTAAAAGAAGAGCTTAGAAGGCGGTTAATAATTCTGCGTGATAAAATTGACGAAAGCAAAAGACTTGAATATTCCGGCATCATTACGGAAAAGCTTTTAAATTTAAAGGAGTTTAGGGAAGCCTCGGAAATCTTTTGTTATTTCAGCATTAAGAAAGAAATATTCACCGAGGATATTATTTCAAGGGCGTTAAGAGATAACAAGAGGGTTGCCTTGCCCGTATGCACGGACGGAAATATGATTTTTCGGTATATCGGCGGCTTTGAGAATCGCACGGACAGATCCGAATATTTGGAAAAGGGTTCTTTCGGAGTATATGAGCCGAAAAGCTGCTGTAAACAGGCATACCCCTCGGAAAAAACCGTCTGTATCACTCCCGCTCTGTGCTATAATGAGGACGGCTACAGAATAGGCTACGGGAAAGGCTTTTACGACAGGTTTTTTGAAAATAGCAGCTGTATAAAAATCGGCTTATGCTACGAGGATTTTATACAAGACTTTAAGCCGTCGGAAAACGACATATCGGTGGATATAATTATCACGGAAAATAAAATCAGAAGGATCGGCGGCAAGGGTCGGCAGGCAAACAGGAAGGAAGATCAAAATGGATAACAATCAAGAGAAGAAACCTTATAAAGACGAGTTATCCGAAATACTCGCAAGAAGAAACAAGGAAAAGCAGAGTGAAAATAACACAAACCGGGAGGCTGTAAAGCCCTATAATCCCGAAAAAAAGTCCGGGGCGGCAGACCGAAACGAAAGTATACACGATTTTGAGGACGGGGCAAGCGAGGGGAAAGGTCAGCCCGATGAACAGGAGCTGCATGATCTGGACTTAGAAGAGTCGGACGAAACACCCAAGAAAAAGAGCAGACGTGTTATAGAAGCGGAAAAGAAGCTTAAAAGACACCGTGAATCAAGAATCACGGTTTTAAGGGTGATTGCGGGAATTTTGGTATCAGGCGTTGTACTGTTTGCGGGCGTTAAGTTAGGAACCGTTATCTACAGCACTGTAATGGACTATGCGGGCATAAGCAGCAACGAGTTTGAGGTGCAGATCGAGCTGCCCAATAACCCTACGTTGGATCAGGTGGCGGATATCCTATCCGAAAACGGAATTATTTCAAATCCCGATTTCTTTAAAAAGTATGTGGAGATGAAAAGCGAGGAAAAGAACATCACAGGCTTTGTAGGCGGACAGTTTACTCTTTCTTCCTCAATGAACTACGGAGTTATCGTAAACACGCTGCTGGCTTCCAAGACCCGGACGATTACAATAGAGGTCACTATTGTGGAGGGTATGACGGCTTATGATATAGGAAAGCTTCTGGAGGATAATTTTGTATGCAAGGCGGAGGATTTTCAGAAGTTTTACAAGGATAAAATGGACGTTTACGATTTTGAGAAGCGTGTGCTTGTTAATTCCCATAAGTTTAATCAGATGGAGGGCTACTTATTCCCCGATAAATACGAATTTTATGTTTGCAACGAGTTAAAGGAAAATCCGAAAACGGAAAAGGATACTACCAAGGAGGCGGAGGTCGCTGCAAAAAAGATTTATGCCAACTTTAACTCCAAGATAACAAAGTCAATGTATAAAAAAATGCACGAGATCGGGCTTACCCTTGATGAATTTATTGCCTTGTCCTCTATGGTTCAGGCGGAGGTAAACAATGTGGAGGATATGAAGCTTGTAGCCTCCGTATTTCTTAACCGTCTGCGCAGCAACGGAGAAATCCCCAAGCTTCAGTCCGATCCTACCGTGTTTTATGTGCAGGATTATATCGAGCCTTATTACAAGGATTACGGTCTTACCACATCGTTAGCGGTTATATCCAATTCCTATGACACCTACGAATGCGACGGAGTTCCCGCAGGGGCTATCGGCAATCCCGGACTTGACGCTATGAACTCGGTGCTTGATGCGGCGGTGACCGATTACTACTATTTCTGCGCCAATACGGAAACCGGCGAAACCTTTTATGCGAAAACCTTGGAGGAGCATAAGGAAAATCTTGTTAAGGCGGGGCTGGCTTAAATCCATATAATCAAAATCCGATGTCCCCCGCCTTTTGCCTTAAGCAAAAGGCAATGACTCCATTAGGCGGCGGGGTCCATTCAGTCTTTCAGTGGGGGATATAATCCCCCACTGAAACCCTGAGGGGACTCCGCCCCCGGATTTTTCATAAATTCGGGGCGTTGCC
>DNUB01000262.1 GCA_003508605.1 Oscillospiraceae bacterium
GGGGCGTTGCCCCTCATTGAAGCTCTTCAATTTTTCTTCCTTCTGTTTCCAAAACTCAAGTGCTAAATCCATATATTTGCTTATGTCTTCGACTGTATTTATCGGTTTGCTGCCATTATTTATAAGTTCTTTAACCAAGTCCTCGTCAATAAAATAAATCTTTTTGCAGTAATCGTTAATGCCGCTAAAGCTTTTTAAATATTCTTCTAAAGCTATCTTGTTATCTCGACACGCGCTGCCTGAAAAAATTTTATCCTTGTTATTTGGATCTCCCCGATAATAACAATCAAGAAAATAAATTAAAGTATCGAGCCTGTCAAACCACTCACACTTCAAGCCTTCCGACTTAACTCTCTGCATATTGCCCATAGACTGCATCAAAGAAAAATTAACAAGCGTGTTCTGCTTTTCTCTGCATTTTTTAAGCTTTTCTTTACCTTCATAATCTAAATTAGATAAAAGAGATGAAATCCCTTTGTTTTTTTCTTCCCCTTTGCTTTTGTATTCATTAAAATTAAAATCAGTGTCTCCTGAAAGCCTTTCTACGGCTCCATAGGCCCCCATTTCCTTTTCATTAAGTTTTTCATTTTTTAGAGCATACAGCCGATTTTTACATCTTCTCGGCTTAATCTCATACATACCGTCACTTTTCCTACGTTCAAAAAATTGAGGACTTTGAATATTGTATGTATCCTTAAATGTGTCTTTATAACAAATTTTATAATGCTCCCAAGCCGCAGGAGAGGAATCCGGAGCAAATGAAAATTTTCTCCCTTGCCACTCTTGAGATTCTTCTATCGGCATAGTAAATTTTAAATCAAAGTACCGCTCGTTTGTCATATCATATCACCTTTTATTCATTTTAAATAACACTCATCACACAAGGCTTGTATCCACTGCAAATCCTCCCGCAGAACCCCCGCCTTGCCGCACCTTTCGCATACCTCTGCGGATTTTTTCTCCCACTTGATGACAATATCCGATATTTCCCGCCGCAAATCGCCGTTATTTTGGGAAAGGTGATAGTAAAAACGGAGAGTGCCGTATTTTTCCTTTATTTGATCAACTACAATATCAACAGGCTGTCCGTGCTTTTTATAAGCCTCGGTTATTTCGCCGCACAGTCCGAAAAGCGTCTCATACCAGCCGTCGTCGCATTCGCAGCCGAAGGCACCGTAAAGGTCGCAAATCCTTCCGTCCGCTTCCTGCTCCTTGGGGGGTTCCTTAATTTGCATAAAGGGAAAGGCTTCCGCTAACTTTTTTTCCAATTCGTCCTTCAATTGTTTTTCTCCCTCAGCCAAAAAGAAATTACTTCAAAACGTTCAGCCTGTCTATCCTCATATCCTCCGCTCCCGTCATAAAGCAGCCCTTTTCCTTTGCATACTTTATGTAACGCACAACGTCGCCCGTTATTTCCTCGCCGGGGGCTAAAACAGGTATTCCGGGAGGATAGCACATAACGAACTCGCTGCAGATTCTGCCTTCGCTTTCCTCCAAGGGCAGGGACTCCTTATCCGCATAAAAGGCCTCCTGCGGTGAGGTTGCCACATGAGGGGGAATATATTCGGAAATCAACATTCCGCTTTTGTCCTTTTTGAATCGGCGGCGGATCTCGGACATTGCGCCTACAAGCCTTTCTATGTCACGCTCTCTGTCACCTACGCTTATATAAGCCAAAATGTTGCCCATATCGCCGAACTCTGTTTGAATATCGTAATCGTCTCTTAAAATATCATAGACCTCTATTCCCGCAAGTCCCGTATTTAAAGTATTAACCGACAGCTTCGTGCTGTCGAAGTCAAACACGCTGTCGCCGTTTATCAGCTCTTTTCCGTAAGCGTAAAAATCGCCTATGCGGTTAATTTCTTCTCTTGCATACTCGGCAAGCGACGTAACCTTTTTAAATATCTCTTTTCCGTGAACCGCAAGGTTTTTCCTGCTTATATCAAGGCTTGACATAAAAAGATAGGAGCCGCTGGTGGTTTGTGTAAGGTTGATTATCTGTCTTACCCTGCCGCTGCCTACCCCTTTTCCCGTAAGCAGAAAGCTGCTTTGTGTAAGACTGCCGCCGCTTTTGTGCATACTGACCGCCGCCATATCCGCACCTGCCGCCATTGCGCTAAGGGGCATTTTTTCACCGAAGTAAAAGTGCGTTCCGTGAGCTTCGTCGGCAAGCATCATCATACCGTTTTTATGGGCAAGCCCGGTGATGGTTTTTATATCGCTGCAAATTCCGTAATAAGTCGGATTGTTCACCAAAACCGCCTTTGCGTCGGGATTTGCCTTTATAGCCGCCTCCACGTCGGAAACGCTCATACCCAAAGCAATGCCCAGCCTTTTGTCCACGGCGGGATTGACGTAAACAGGCACGGCTCCGCAAAGCACCATGGCGTTTATTACCGAACGGTGTACGTTGCGGGGCAGAATTATTTTATCTCCCCTTTTAGCTGCAGTGAACACCATAGCCTGAACCGCCGAGGTAGTTCCTCCCACCATAAAAAATGCGTATCCTGCGCCGAAAGCCTCTGCCGCCAGCATCTCCGCCTCCTTTATGACGGACACGGGGTGGCATAGGTTATCGAGAGGGCGCATGGAGTTTACGTCATAGCTCATGCACTTTTGCCCTAAAAAGCGGGTAAGCTCCGGGTTTCCCTTGCCCCTTTTATGTCCCGGTACGTCAAAGGGCACGACTCTGTTCAGTTCAAATTCTTCAAGTGCCTCCTGAATCGGAGCTCTGTTTTGATTAAGCATAGCGTTTTCCTTTTCGCATGTTTTCCTTGAAATCCCTTTAGAGCGTGTTCGCATAAAAATCAATATGCAGATTTTCGAGCATAATTTTGTTGCCTG
>DNUB01000036.1:0-5717 GCA_003508605.1 Oscillospiraceae bacterium
AGGGGGCCAAACCGCTGAATTTTGTTCCAAAATTCTTAAGGCTCCTCTTTCTCATTCGGCGGTCGCCTAATGGCGGTTTCGCTGTGCGGGGTTTGATTTGCAATACTTTTCTCTTATTTTTTCGGTGCTTTTGCTTTTAGGAGTTTGTTGGTGCGGTAATTAAAACTGTGGTACGGGTGGGGTTAAAGGCGGGTTATTTGTCCCTCATAAAAATACTGCGCCGCATAAAACCGAAAATCGATTTTCTGCGGCGCAGTAAAAGCTTAGCCAATCATCAATCCAAAATATCAAGCTTATATTCAAGGGCTTTAATCATAACCGTTCCGTCAAAATCAAGTCCTGTTTGGAAGGAATAGCTAAGGGTAAAATCCTTGAAGCTCAGCCTTATCATACTTGACCCATCGCCTACCATGCTCTTAAATAAATCTTCGTAGCCCTCCATTCCCTCATACAAAACAAAACAGATTCTTTCCTCGTCAAAATCATATTTAAAAGAATCGGAATAAGTGCCGTCAAAAACCTTTATATTGGCTTTTAGGCTGAACAGCTCCCTGCAGGCTTCCTTATCGAGGGTAACCATTATACCTCTGTAATTTCCGTAATTGTTATAGCAAAAATCCGCCTGCGCCGTACAGCTAAGCTCTCCGCTGAGATCAACCTCGGCTTTGTAGCTGTAGGGAAGATAATCCTCGTTTTTAAAAGGGAAATAATATTCACTTTTTGCTCCTTTTACATTAAATTTGCCTATTGCAGAGCCTTCGGAAAGAAAGAACCAATCTCCCTTTTCCCCTGCGGTTCTGCTTTCCGAGGGAGTAAAAAAGGGTACGCCATAACAGCCGTTAACGGAATATCGATAATAAAGATCCTTCACATTTTCCGCATGGGCAATTTTCGGATCATTCCATAAAAGGGAACCGCCGTCAAGCAAATCCACCTCAAAGGCAGGGCTAAGGGTATAAACGGGCAAGGGCTCGCCGTCGGTAACCCGAAGGTCGGTGTGGTTAACGGAAGTATCCCTGCTTACAGGCTCGCTGCTGCTTTCCTGAACCTCAAAAGAGGTGACATTGCCCAAGCCCTCGCCCCCTCCGGAAAAGATACCGGCGGCGAAAAGCCCTGCCGCAGCCATAAAACAAGCTGCCGCAGCGGCAAATGAACCGTTAAAGGAAAAATGCCTGTGCTTAGTTTCCTTATGGGAAATCATTATCGGGGCTACGGGAGCATATTCTCTCTGCTCCTCCTCGATATACCTATCCCCGATATCGTTAAAAAGCTTTAAAAAATCCTTTTCCGTCATAGATCATATCCCCTTTCCTGCAGGTACTTTTTTAATTTCTGCCTGGTTCTTGCAAGAATAACAATAACATTATGCTCATTAGTTTGAAGCTGCGCCGCAATTTCCGAAATACTGCGGCATGCCCAATATCTGCCAACGAAGATAAGCCTTGTTCTTCTCGGAAGAACGGCGAGAAAGCTGTTAATGGACTTCAAAAGCTCCTTTTTGTTAAGCTCCGACTCCGCAGTATCGCCGCCGCTTACCAAATCGCCCAATTCGTCAATGGGAACGGCGCCGACGCTGCCGCCCCTTTTTTCGCAATGAAGCTTATTATAAATATCCAACGCTTTATTTCTCACTATTTTTGCCGCATAAGCGCAAAGGCTTTTCGGTTTCCGGGGAGGAACGGAATCCCATACCGCAAGATAGGAATCGTTTAAGCATTCCTCCGTGTCATGAGAATTTTTCAGAATATTTTGCGCCACCGTTCCGCAATAATGTCCGTACTTATTTGCCAGCTCCTTTATTGCGGATTCCTTTCGCTGAAAAAACAGTTCGATTATTTCACTGTCCTCCACCCTGCCGCCTCCCTTCGGGTTATTTACCTATCCTCACTTATATAGACGGGAAAAAAATGTAAAAGTCACAATTGCTCCCCAAATTAAAGCTTGCCGCCGAACGCAGACGCAAATGAAAAAATCGGGGAAAAAGCACGGCAAATTGTATATTGCACAGCTTGTCAAAACCCGAAAACAGCTTGCTTTTCGGCAAGCCGGGTGAAAAATGACGTCAGGGCTTGTTCAGAAAGCCGAAAGCTTCGACCCTGAACAAGCCCTTTAAACAGATTAAAAATTACACCACAAACATATCTGCAAATAAATTTTATTCCACCTTGCGGATCACCCTGCATGGGTTGCCCGCCGCAAGGGAATTTGAAGGTATGTCCCTTGTAACGACGCTTCCTGCGCCGATTACGCAATTATCTCCTATAGTAACCCCCGCACAGATAACCACGTTTGAGGCAATCCAACAGTCGTTTCCGATTGTTATCGGCTTTCCGTATTCATTATCGTAGCAGGAGCCGTCCTCTCTTGTAATAATGCGGCGGTCCATATGATTCAAGGGGTGCAGGGGCGTGGCAAGAGTACAGTTCGGTCCAACGTACACATTGCTGCCTATCCTTATGGGGCAGGTGTCAAGCACCACAAGGTTAAAGTTTGCGTAAAAATTGTCGCCTAAATAGGTAAAGCAGCCGTAATCCACCTGAACGGGAGCCTGCAGGAAAAGATTTTTTCCGTGGTTGGGGAAAAGACGGTCAAGAATCTGCTTTTGCTTTTCCTGCTCCGTTTCAAGAGTGTTGTTATATTCGTACGAAAGTCTGTGAGCCAATACTCTTCTTTCGTAAAGCTCCTTATCGGTGGGGTCGTACATTTCGCCCCTCAGCATTTTTTCTTTTTCCGACGACATAATATTCTCCTTTTCAAAGATGGACAGGTTGTCTAAAAAGCTTATACGGAAATTTTACGGAAGTAAAAAGGTTTTAGGAAAAAACCATCAGAGCTTTTCCACAAGCTGCCCCGCCGCCTGATGCAGTCTTTATCTTTTGCTTACGGCAAAAGGCGGGGGGTATCTGTATTTTGATTATTAAACCGAAATATTTATTCGTTAATATCATCGGAATCGGTTTCTTCTTCGCCTTCTCCGTCGGATTCATCGGATTCGTCGGATTCGTCGGTATCATCGGTATCCTCCGCAATAACCTCCTGCTGCTCCTCCAATTCCGCTTCCTTTAACTCCTCCTCGCTTGCCTGCTCCACCTGCTCGGTTTCCTGCGAATCGTCATGCTCCGTTCTGGTAAAGGTAACAACTCTGCTGTCATCGGACAGTCTCATTACTCTTACTCCCGTTGCATATCTGCCCATAAGTCGCAGGTCGTTGGCACGGATACGGATAATTATGCCGTCGGTGTTTATCAGTATAACGTCGTCGTCGCTGCCCAAAGCTCTTATACCGCAGACATAGCCCTTTTCCTCGCCTGTTTTATAGTTTAGTATACCGTAGCCTCCCCTTTTCTGAACACGGTAATTTTCAACGCTGCACCTTCTGCCCATTCCTTTGTCGGTAACGGTAAGGATAGTCATCATAGGATCGTAAACCTTGCAGGCTCCCACTATAATATCGTCCTCCCGCAGCTTAATGGCTCTTACTCCATGAGCGGTTCTGCCCATGCTTCTTATATCCGTTTCAAGGAAGTTTATGGCTGCGCCGTTTCTGGTGGCTATCATAACATGGCTGTCCCCTTCGGTAAGGAACGCCGCCGCTATCTCGTCTCCCTCGTCCAAACCTACGGCTTTTAAACCGCCTTTTCGTAAATTTTTATAGGCGGAAAGAGGGGTTCTTTTGATTTTTCCCTGCTTGGTTATACAGATAAAGAACTTATTTTCCGCAAAATCCGAGGTTTTCATCATGGCGGCGACTCTCTCGTTTTCCGAAAGCTGCAAAAGACTTACTATATTAACGCCTCTGCTTTGCTTGCCGCCCTCGGGAATTTCAAAGCATCTCAGCTTATACATATTTCCCATATTGGTCACAAAGAGAATATTATCATGGCTGGACGCTACAAAAAGGTTGTCTATAAAGTCCTCTTCCCTTTGCTTCATGCCGCTGACGCCCTTGCCGCCTCTTTTCTGCAGGTTATACAGCTCCATGGGCTGACGCTTGATATAGCCTATATTCGTAAAGGTGATTACGCTTTCCTCCACGGGAATAAGATCCTCTATATCCACCTCTCCGCTTACATCCTCTATAGAGGTTCTTCTCTCGTCGCCGTATTTTTTCTTTATTACCTCCAGCTCCGAGGAAATTATTTCCTTTACCTTAACCTCATCGGCTAAAATTTCCGTATATTCACGGATTTTTTTCATCAACTCCGCCAGCTCGGACTCGATCTTTTCCCTTTCCAGTCCGGTCAGCTGCACCAGCCTCATCTGCGCAATAGCGTCCGCCTGAACAGGCGACAGTCCTACGGTATGCTCAAAGGCTATATCCTTATACTGCTCGTCCATCGCATGATGCAGCAGCTTTGACATATCCTCGTCCTTAAACCGCTCCATCAGCCTTTCCTTGCCCTCTGCGGGAGTTTTGCTGGTACGCATAATAGTCACAACCTCGTCAATATTATCCGTAGCAAGCATAAAGCCCTGCAAAAGGTGCGCCCTGTCCCTTGCCTTATTTAAATCATACTGAGTTCTGCGCCTTACAACGTCCTCCTGAAACTCAATATATTTTTCTATCATATCTTTAAGGGTAAGTATCTTAGGCTCTCCGTTCACCAAAGAAAGCATAATCACTCCCACCGTATCCTGAAGCTGGGTATAATTATAAAGCTTGTTGAGCACCACATCGGGATTGGCGTCCCTTTTAAGCTCCATAACGATTTTCATACCCGTTCTGTCGCTTTCGTCACGAAGGGTGGAGATTCCCTCAATCCTCTTATCCCTCATAAGTGCGCCTATGCTTTCAAGCAGGCGGGTTTTATTTACCATATAAGGAATCTCGGTAACCACAATTCTTGTATGGGTTTTTTCTTCCCTTATTTCCGCTCTTCCTCTTAAGGTTATCTTTCCTCTGCCCGTAAGATATGCGCTTCT
Organism: Oscillospiraceae bacterium; assembly: GCA_003508605.1. Lineage (GTDB taxonomy): Bacteria > Bacillota > Clostridia > Oscillospirales > Ruminococcaceae > Ruminiclostridium_E. The sequence goes on from DNUB01000036.1 coordinate 4,924, forward strand.
GATACCCGACCTGCCCATAATAATACCGCCTGTGGGGAAATCGGGACCCTTTATCACCGTCATAATTTCCTCGGGAGGAGTGTTCGGGTTCTCTATAACAAGATTTATAGCGTCGATTACCTCTCTTAAATTATGAGGGGGGATATTTGTTGCCATACCTACCGCAATACCCGTGCTTCCGTTTACAAGCAGGTTGGGGAAGCGGCTTGGCAGCACCTTTGGCTCGGGGAGCTTATCATCGTAGTTTGTGCCGAAATCAACGGTGTTCTTGCCGATATCGGACATCATTTCTCCCGCAATTTTGCTCATTCTCGCTTCCGTATAACGGTAAGCGGCAGGGGGATCTCCGTCGATAGAGCCGAAGTTTCCGTGACCGTCCACAAGAGGATATCTCATGCTGAAATCCTGTGCAAGCCTTACCATTGCGTCGTAAACGGACGCATCGCCGTGAGGGTGGTATTTACCCAAAACCTCGCCTACCGTGTAGGCACATTTTCTGTAGGCGTGCTCATAGGTATTTCCCGCTTCGTTCATGGTGTAGATTATACGCCTGTGTACGGGCTTAAAGCCGTCCCTTACATCGGGCAGGGCTCTTTGTACGATAACCGACATTGAATATTCCAGGAAGGATTTTCGCATTTCGCTGTCGATATCTACCTGTATCAGTTTTTCTGTGGATTCCTGTTTTGATTCGGATATGTTTTGTTCGTCCATGGTGTTCCTTTTCTTTTTTTACTGCGTTTGGCTTTTTGAACTGCGTTTGGCTCTTGGTTTTTACGTCCTGCGGTCGCACC
>DNUB01000036.1:6054-6178 GCA_003508605.1 Oscillospiraceae bacterium
TTGCGACGAGGCACGCTCCCGCGGGGGTTACTGCGTTGGCTTTTTAAACTGCGTTTGGCTTTTTGGGAATTTTTACGGGCTGCGGGCGTGCCGTTGCTTTTTCCGTCTTGCGACGGGGTGCGCT
>DNUB01000143.1:0-531 GCA_003508605.1 Oscillospiraceae bacterium
GGGGATATCCGGATTTTGATTATAACTATTTATTTAGCTGTATCCCTACAATATTTACATTAACCTTTGATACGGGAATGCCCGTCATATTCTGTACGGCGGATTTAACGCTTTCCTGAACCGCAGACGCAACGTTGACCGCCTTGGACCCCTGCTCGGTTATAATCGAAATTGTGATGGCGGCAGCCTCCTTTGACAAAGAAACCTGTACCGGAGAACTAAACATAGAAGCAATTCCCTTTTTTGACGCAGGGATCAAAAGCTTGCCGTCCTCAACGGCAACTCCCGAAATCTCCGTTGCGGCAAGCTCCGCAATTCTGACGATCACATCATTGGAAACTCTTAACTCTCCTGTCGAGTTAGATATCTTTTTATCCATTTTTGTTCCTCCGCTGTTTACTTACGTATCGTTTATGAGAAATTAAATTTTCCTCGTTAAGGTAAATATTTTTTAATGAGGGGCAACTCCCGAATTTATAAAAAATCCTGGGGCGTGGTCCCCTCAGAGTTTCAGTGGGGGACTGGGTCCCC
>DNUB01000143.1:916-6254 GCA_003508605.1 Oscillospiraceae bacterium
TGCCTTTTGCTTGCTGCAAAAGGCAGGGGACATCGGATTTTGATTATATTAAATAAGCTTTCCTCTTCAGGAAGTTTAAAATATTATACCACATCTTAAAAAAATAAACAACTGTTTTAGAAAAACTTGTTGAATCCCACGATAAAATTTGTCAAAAGTATTGACATTCATAAAAAACTGTGTTAAAATAATTCAGCCGCTTGTGTAGGGCTTTTTTAAGTGTGTTATTTTGTAAATCCTTATGCAGAAGAAGCACCGCCTTTTCCGAATAGGGATAGGGGAAACCTCCCCCAAGCAGATTTGCGGATAAAATGCAAAATTGCTTAGCACAGCGAGTAAAAGAAAGAAGGTTTAAAAATATGTACGCAGTAATTGAAACCGGCGGAAAGCAGTACCGTGTAACCGAGGGCGATGTGATTTTCGTTGAAAAGCTCGGTATTGAAAGCGGTGAAGTTAATTTCGACAAGGTAGTAATGGTAGGCAAGGACGACGGCGCAGTGGTTGGTACTCCTTATGTTGACGGTGTAACCGTTACCGCTTCTCTCTTAAAAAACGGTAAGGGCAAAAAAATCAACGTATTCACCTACAAGCCCAAAAAAGGCTCCAAGAGAGCTATGGGACACAGACAGCCCTATAGCCAGGTAAAGATCGAGTCTATTAAGGCGTAATTTCTGTTTTATTCTTATGATAAAAGCAGATTTTTACCGCAAAAACGGAATTTATTGCGGATTTATCATTTCGGGACATGCAGGCGGACGGTACGGTCAGGATATTATATGTGCCGGAGTAAGCTCTGCTGTTATGCTCACAGTTAATACTGTAACCGATTTTTTTGTCGCCGATGCGGACATCAAAGTACAGGAAAATAAGGTGGGCTTAAGGCTTAACGATCCGCAAAAGGACAGCAGCGCAAGAGCACTGGTATTTTCTTTGGAAAATCATTTAAGAATGCTTTCCGAGGAATACGGCGGAATAAGTGTTGCCGTTAAGGAAATTGAATAAGATTTTGGAAAGGAAGATTATTATGTTGAAATTAAATTTACAGTTTTTCGCACATAAAAAAGGTATGGGCTCTACCAAGAACGGACGTGACAGTCAGTCTAAGAGATTGGGCGTTAAGCGTTCCGACGGTCAGTATGTTCTTGCAGGCAATATTCTTGTAAGGCAAAGAGGAACAAAAATTCATCCCGGCAATAATGTTAAGAAGGGTTCTGATGATACTCTCTTCGCAACTGTTGACGGAAAGGTTAAATTTGAACGCCTTGACAAGGATCGCAAAAAGGTAAGCGTTTACGCTGACTAAAAGACAATTTGAGGGGCGGATTTCCGCTCCTTTTAATTTGTGGACAAAGTACCTTTTATGAACCGTCAGCAGGCTTTCGACGCCATACTGATAAACTGTCACAAAATACGGAGAAAATATGGTTTATTTAAAAGAAGCGAACACCGAAGATATTGAAAAGGAATATGAGTTTATCACGAATTGCCCCGAAAACGAAAACGGCTTTATAAACGGCGGTTATGGATGTTCAGCGGAAGAATTTAAAAACAATATCCTTCCCATTCAGATAAATTACTCCAAGGGAATAGGTCTGAAAGAGGGACATGTTCCCGAGACATATTTTTACCTGTGGGACGGTGATAATATTGTCGGAATGTTCAAGATGCGGCATTGTTTAAACGAAGCTCTTAAAAACGGAGCCGGACATATCGGCTATGGAATAAAGAAAGACTGTCGAGGGAAAGGGTACGCCACCGAAGGATTAAAGCTTGTCCTTGAAAAAGCGAGGGAAATCGTGAAAGAGGACGAGATTTATATGTCAGTGAGCAAAAACAACCCCGCTTCCCTCAGAGTACAGATCAAAAACGGTGCTTATATTCACCATGAGGACGAAAAGGAATTTTACACACGAATCAGGAAATAAATTATTTTAAGGGAAAAATATGTTTGTTGATGTAGTAAAAATTTCACTTAAAGCCGGCGACGGCGGAAACGGTGCTGTCAGCTTTTATCGTGAAAAATATGTTGCGGCGGGAGGACCTGACGGAGGAAACGGAGGCAGAGGCGGCTCAATCCTATTTAAAGCAGACACCAACCTTTCCACACTGATAGATTTCAGATTTAAACGAAAATACACGGCTCAGAACGGGGAAAACGGCAGGGGAAAGAGATGCAGCGGAAAAGCTGCTCCCGATACGGTTATATCCGTTCCAAAGGGTACTGTTATAAAAGACAGCCATACGGGCAGAATAATAGCTGATATTTCCGACGCAGAACCTGTAGTCGTTGCAAAAGGCGGTGCGGGAGGCAAGGGCAATATGAACTTTGCCACTCCCACAAGGCAAATACCGCGATTTGCCAAGCCGGGTTACCCGGGCGAAAAGCTTGACGTTACCCTTGAATTAAAGCTTCTGGCAGACGTAGGATTAGTAGGCTTTCCCAATGTGGGAAAATCCAGCCTGATAAGCGTTGTAAGCGCAGCAAAGCCCGAAATCGCCAACTATCCCTTTACAACCGTCACTCCTGTTTTAGGCGTAGTCAAGGTCAATGAAAAATCCTTTGTTATGGCGGATATTCCGGGGCTTATAGAAGGCGCAAGCGAGGGCGTCGGTTTGGGTCACGCCTTTTTGCGCCATGTGGAGAGGTGCAGACTTATACTTCACGTTGTGGACGTATCGGGAATCGAGGGAAGAAACCCCAAGGAGGATTTCGAAAAAATTAACTCGGAGCTTGCTAATTTTTCCGAAGAACTTGCAGACCGACCGCAAATCGTTGCCGCCAATAAAGCGGATATTGCAGCAAAAGAGCAAATTGACGAGTTTAAGGCGTTTATTGAAGCGAAAGGACTTCCCTTCTTTGTCATATCCGCCGCCACCTCAATGGGAACAGAAAAGCTTATGGAAGCGGTTGCGGCTGAGCTTGACAAGCTTCCTCCCGTTTTAAGATACGAGCCCGAACCTTTGACACGGTCAGAGCTTGACAAGATAGAGAACGATAAACACACCTACAGGGTTGAAAAGCTTGACGACGGTATTTTTGAAGTTACAGGCGAGTTCCTGCTGCCTATCCTTAATTCCGTCAATATGGAGGATTACGAAAGCATTCAGTATTTACAGCGCATTCTCCGTTCAAGCGGGATTATTGACGAGCTGGAAAAGCAGGGTGTTCAGGAAGGCGATACCGTTTCGATTTACGATTTTGAATTTGATTATATCAGGTAAAATATGAAAATATTGACAAAAGAAGAGGCAAAAGGCTACAGCCCCACCGCACTTGCCTTTTACGGCGACTGTGCATGGGAAAGCTTAGTCAGACGGGCATTGCTTGAAAAAGGAAATGCACCTTCAAAAAAGCTACATTTCCAATCTGTTGAAATGGTCAGAGCTTCCTTTCAGTCAAAAGCAGCCGGTTTAATAGAAAATATGTTTTCTCAAGATGAAGCGGATATCTTCAGAAGAGGAAGGAATGCAACGGGGATTTCCGTTCCCAAATCCTCAAATCCAAAAGACTACCACTGCGCAACAGGTCTTGAAGCATTGTTCGGCTACTTATTCCTTATCGGAGAATATGAAAGAGCAAATGAACTTTTTGAGGTAATCTGGAATGAAAAACAGAGAAATGAATAAAAAAGAAACTGTAAATAAACCAAAAAAGACTCCACAGGAGAGAAAAGCCTCAATTAAAAGGTGGATTATTGATATTGTCCTGATATTTATCGGCAGCGTTGTATACTCTGCAGGCATTCATTGTTTTTCAGCTCCGAATAATATTGCTCCCGGAGGCGTTGCAGGTATTTCAACGCTTATAAATTCGGCTACGGGAAAGGACATAATCGGTCTTTTATACGGAATCATCAATATACCTTTGATAATAATAGGTCTTATTTTCTTGGGCAGGAAAATGATGATAAAAACCTTGATTTCTGTTGCAATAGTTACCTTTTCCACAGATTACGGGTTATCCCTTCTGCCTGTCTACAAGGACGGCGATCCCCTTTTGGCTGCTATTTTTGCGGGTGTTTTATTTGGAATCGGTTTAGGAATCATTTACCTGCGGGAGGGTACCTCCGGCGGAACGGATATTATCAATAAGCTCATTAACAAAAAATATCCCCACATCAGTATAGGTGCGGCTATGCTAAGCACGGACGCCGTTATAATATGTTCCTCCATGTTTGTTTTCGGAACTATTGAAGCAGGTCTTTACGCTATTGTTGCAATTTTTATTGGCAGCAAGGTAATGGATATGATTTTATACGGCAGCTATGAAGGAAAAATGCTGCTTATATTCAGTGAAAAATACGAGGATATATCCGATTATGTAATGAAGGATTTGAAAAGGGGAATAACCTGGCTTAAGGGCGAAGGCGCATATTCAAGACAGGAAAAGCATGTTATCTGCTGTGCGGTTCATAAAAGCGAATATTCCAAAATCAAACGAAAGGTTAAGGAAATCGACCCGAAAGCTTTCATTATTATCTCAAGTGTGGGAGAGGTTTTGGGCGAAGGCTTTCAAGCAAATCAATAAACATTCGGGTATAATTGTCTTTGCAGACTAAATACCTGTAAGCATTTAATCAAAAAAGGAGAGTATTTATGTCAGGACATTCTAAATGGAGTACCATTAAAAGAAAAAAAGGCGAGAAAGACGGCGCAAGAGCCAAGATCTTCACTAAAATCAGCCGTGAGATTATTGTTTGCATAAAGGAACACGGCGCAGACCCCTCCAGCAACTCAAAGTTAGCCGCACTTATATCCAAGGCAAAAGCCAATAATATCCCCAATGACAATATTGACCGTCTTATTAAAAAAGCGGCAGGCGAGGGGGATAAGAATAACTACGAAAACTGCGTATACGAGGGCTACGGTCCTAACGGCGTAGCGGTAATCGTAGACTGTCTTACCGACAACCGCAACCGCACCGCAGGCGAAATAAGACATTATTTTGATAAGTTCGGCGGAAATCTCGGAACTACAGGCTGTGTAAGCTTTATGTTCAGCTTAAAGGGAATTATTGTTTTGGATAACGAGGACGAGGATATAGACGAAGATAAAGCCATGGAGGATATTCTCGAAGCGGGCGGAGACGACTTTTCCTTTGAGGAGGGCTGTGTGGAAATCACCACCGAGCCTAATTCAGTAACCGAAATTGCCGAAAACCTTACCAAGAAAGGATACAAGGTTCTTTCTGCAGAAGCGGAACAGGTTCCCTCCAACTATGTTACACTTACCGACGAGGAGCATTTAAAGAAAATGAACCTACTGCTTGAAGCGTTGGACGATAATGACGACGTTCAGAATGTTTGGCATAACTGGGAAGAAAACTGAAATCACTTAC
>DNUB01000143.1:6521-6706 GCA_003508605.1 Oscillospiraceae bacterium
TCACTTACATATATATTCCGCCGCAGAATAATTTTCTGCGGCTTTTTTTCAATGAGGGGCGGTGTCCCGAATTTTTCATAAATTCGAGGCAGTGCCCCTCAGGGTTTCAGTGAGGGATTGTATCCCACACCGAAAGACTGAATGAATAATGAGGCTATGCCTTTGCTTGCAGCAAAAGGCGGGGG
>DNUB01000143.1:6952-8144 GCA_003508605.1 Oscillospiraceae bacterium
TTTGCTTGCAGCAAAAGGCGGGGGACATATGGATTTTGATTATAAAAGCACTTTCTATTTATTATCTACAAGAGTTAATGTGCTTCAAAGCCATAAAGAGGAGCATTCATAGTCATAAGCCCGGTACATAGAATTTATCTGTTTATTAACGCTGTCTCTAACACTGATGTAAAATATTTTTAAAATTATGTAAAATATACTTGACATTAAGTAAATAATATGCTACAATTACACCAAGATAGGAGATAGGATATGTCAAAAAATCTTAAAATGAAGGCTGCAAGAGCAGCAATGGACTTATCGCAGGAGCAGCTTGCGCAAAAGGTGAGTGTGACAAGACAAACCATAAGCGCAGTGGAAAACGGCGATTATAACCCCACGATCAACCTTTGTGTATCGATTTGCAAGGCACTGAACAAAACCTTAGATGAGCTTTTCTGGGAGGATGAAGAGAAATGAGCTTAAAATCCTTTGACAAAATGTGTGAAAATATGATTATGGGAAAGGGTGCGGAAAAAGAAGTATTTGACGAACGACAAAATCAAGTAAGAGCAAAGCTTACTATTGAAGCCCTGGTTGTCTATATTGCTTCTGTACTGATAAACTCCGTTATTATGGAGCTGCTGTATCAGTGGTGTGAAAGCTTTTGTGCGCCGATGTTTCTTTTAGCGGCAATATGCTATCTTTATTGGATAGCAAGAAATGCGGCAAAAGGTTCGTTTTTTGGAGTGAAGGGTTCAAAAAGTGCAAAATATACTGCATTTATTTTAATGCTTTATTGCTTTTTGTTTTCATTTCAACATATTTTTCCTTTGCTTGAAAATGAAACGAAGTATTATTTTTCGGACGGCAAAGCAACAGATGATCTTATTTTTGCACTTACGTTTTTGACCTTTTTTGTTAGTGGAATGATAACTTTAGTGCTTGCTAAAAAGTATGACAAAAAAACGGAAAAGGTGCAGGAACAAAAACAGAATAAGGCTTAGATGGTTTCGGTTTAAACAAATAGGCGGATATTATTTCAGAAAGAGGTGCTGTTGATACCGGCTTGTTAAGAAATAGTATCACTTGGGCTATCGGCGGGGGAAAATAAAAGGTGTTCCTTTTTAATTTGGAATTAGAATAAGCGGTTGATGACTTGCCATCAACCGCTTATAGCTTTAATCACAAGGTTATGAAAAATAAACCGTGT
>DNUB01000273.1 GCA_003508605.1 Oscillospiraceae bacterium
GGCGTTGCCCCTCATTGAATTTTGTAAGCTTTTTTCCATCAGCCTTCATAGCTTAACAGCTTGCTTGTATCCCACTGCCTTGAAGGATACGGGGGAGCGATACCTCTGTCAACAGCCTGCTGCCAGCCTTGCCAGGTCCATATTCTTTGAACCTTTTCCACATCTACCTGCGGATCCTCGCCCTCTCTCACCTTTCTTGCAAAAACGGCACAGCGCACATTTTCATAATCCATGCCAAAGGGGAAGTAGCAGGTAGACATACAGATTATATCATCGCCGTAGGTCAGATCCACATCGGTAGCTAAAAAGCTTCTGTCCATAATATCCATAATATAGTTATTGAAATCGTCCTTTGACTCGAAAGGCTTGCCGTAACGCAGATAGTTGTATACCTCTCCGTATTGCTCGTCGGTATTGAACAGGCAGGCGGCAAATATCTTGTACCTTCCGTTTTCCTTCAGTGTATCGAAATTTATAGTAGGATATTTTTTGTAAAAGCTTGTAAAATACGTATTGGCGTCAGGGTTTTCACGCTCATAGTAGTATCTGTTCAGCTTTGAGAACATAAGCTGAGATGACAGACAGTGACCGTACAGAACCAAGAAATTGGGAGCCTTGCCCTCCTCGTCAAATTCACATCTGAAATCCGCAAACAACGTTCCTGATTTAATCTTCTGACCGTCAAAGGATTTGTATAGGTATTCGTCGTTATCGTCCGCCTGAACCACGGGATTATCTATAATCTTTTCCTCGTCGCCCAAATTGAACCAGCCGATAAAATCGTTGTTTTCAGCGTAAAGCCCGATAAAATCATTACGAATATAAGGCTTTTTCTCAATAACTTCTTTGACAAGATCCTGATCAAGATTTCCCGTTCCGACGCCCTTTATTTTATTGAGCCTTTCGGAGATTACATATTCCTGAACGAGCTCTCCCCTGATATCCGACAGTAAGGTTCCTCCCGTAATTACAAGAGCGGTTACCGCACCTATAAATATAATTTTTCTTATTATTTCCGCCACGGCGTCTCCCTTTACGGGAAAAATCGCTATAAGCGCACGTACAAAGGCGTTTTTTCTTTTTCCCTTGCTTCTTGTCATTGGCGGACGAACAGTATAATCCAACATTGTAAAAACCTTCCTTTAATAACCGTAATTATATGTTATTGGTATTTATTATTTCCTCTTCCAAAAGCTCTAATGCCTTTAAAACCGCCTGCCGTCTTATAAACTCTCTTTCGTTCAGACCGTTTGGGCAATCAAGCTCCCCGAAATGAAAGCACCGTGCCCTTGCACCGCTATGTCTGCTGCAAACGCCTATCCATACAGTACCTACGGGCTTTTCGGGAGTTCCTCCGGTAGGGCCTGCAATTCCCGTTGTAGATACGGCAAAGTCGCTTTCTGCGGAGTTCATGACTCCCTCCGCCATTGCGCAGGCGACCTGTTCGGAAACGGCCCCGAAGCTTTCTAAGTATTCCCTTGGAACATTCAGCTTCTTTTCCTTAATTATATTGGCATAGCTGCAAATCCCCATGTCGAAAACCTCCGAGGAGCCGCTGACAGAGGTGATGGCGGCAGATATAAGCCCGCCTGTGCAGCTTTCTGCCGTTGCTGCCTTTTTATTGCATTTACACAATAATTTTACTACACTTTCCGCCTGTTTGTCAATGTTATAAATCATTTTCTTTGCTCCGATTTTTGCATAGTATGCATGGCTCTGATCCTTTAATTGTTTCCGTCTGCCTTAAAGTCCTTAACTGCAGTTTGGTTCACCGCCTTTAAAATCAGCGGTTCAAAGTCAAACTTTTCCTCTTCAAGCAGAATATCCTTGAAAAGAGGCTTGGTTTTGGGGTGCTTGGGCGTAAACACCGTGCAGCAGTCCTCATAAGGCAAAACGGAGGTTTCAAAGGTATCGATTTTTCTTGCAATTTCCACAATTTCCTTTTTATCCATACCCACAAGAGGTCTTAATACGGGATAATCCGCCGCCTTGTCGGTACAGCCTATTGCCGCTAAGGTCTGACTTGCTACCTGTCCTACGCTTTCTCCGGTTATCAGAGCGCCGTAATGCTTCTTTTCGCAAAAATGATTGGCTATTTTCAACATTAGGCGGCGCATAATAACGGTAAAATAATCGCCGCAGCAGTTATCTCTTAAAGCCTCCTGAATCTCGGTAAAGGGAACGCAGTAAAATCTTATGTCGCCACAGTATTCGGTAAGCTTTTCGCAAAGGCTTTCCACCTTCATTAAGGCTCTTTCCGAGGTGTAGGGAGGACTTTGGAAATGTATGGCGTCAACTCTCAGTCCTCTTTTTGCCATCATATAGGCGGCGACGGGACTGTCTATTCCTCCCGACAGCAGAAGAAGGGCATTTCCGTTGCTTCCCACAGGCATACCTCCTGCCGCGGTAAGCTTTTCTGCGTTAAGATAAGCTCCCTTGTCCCGTATCTCCACAAGTACGGTAACCTCCGGATTATGCACATCGATGGCAATATCGGGAAAAGCTTCGGCAAGCGCACCTCCAAGCTCCTGCTGAATTTGCGGGCTGGTGAGAGGAAAGCTTTTATCCGAGCGTTTTGCTTCCACCTTAAAGCTTTTTGCATTCTCCAAGGTATCCTTTAAGTAAACCGTACCCTGCTCGATTATCCGAGAAATATCCTTTGGCAGAACGGCGCATCTTTGAACGGCGGCAATGCCGAAAATATTGCACATTTTTTTAACGGCAATATCAAGATCTATGTCCTCCGACATAGGCTGAACATAAATGGTAGACTGCCTTCTTGTAATGTCAAAGCTGCCTAAGGGAGCAAGTCTGCGCTTTATATTTCTTATAAGCAGATCCTCAAAGCTGCTGCGGTTAAGTCCCTTTAAGGCGATTTCGCCGTATTTTGCCAAAATAACTTCCATGGTAAAAATCCCCTTTTGCTCATTTCAAATCAAATGCGGATCTACCCTCATTCCGATTGAAATCTGTAATTATCTTCTGAACCTTTTTATTCCCTCGCTTAAAGCAAGAACAAGCTCTTTTATATCGTTCTCCGTATTGTTTAAGGAAAAGCTTACCCTTACGGCGCTGTCCGCATTCTTATCCGAAACTCCCAAGGCGGAAAGCACCGGGCTTATTTTCCCTCTTGAACATGCGGAGCCGCTGGAAACATAGATTCCTTTTTCTTCCAGAAAATGCAGCATTATTTCACTTCTTACACCCTGAACGGAGAAATTTACAATATTGTCTACGGAATTTTTACTGTTAAGAATTATACCTTCCCACTGTTCTAAATGCTGTAAAAGCGTGTGACGCAATTCTGAAAATTTTGTGATTTTTTCGGGATAAGCATTTACAGCTGCCCCAAAAGCCGCAATCAGTTCTACAGGCTCGGTTCCCGAACGCATTCCGCCTTGCTGTCCTCCGCCGTAAACATTTGGCAGCAGTCTGACGGGTTTTGCCTTGTACAATGCTCCCACACCCTTTATACCGTAAATCTTATGAGCCGAAAGACTGATAAGGTCGGCGAAAAGCTGAGTTTTGCAGAAGCCCTGAACCCCGTCCAAATGCACGGTGCAGGAGGGAAAACGTTTTTTAACTGCATTGTAAACCTTTTTTGAATCGGTAATAAATCCCGTTTCGTTATTGACGGCCATAAAAGAGAGCAGTATGGTTTTTTCGTCAACGGCGTTTATTAAAGCGTCCTCAAAATTATCATAGTCGCAGGGCTTAAGCGAAACCACCTCAAAGCCCTCCTCTGCAAGCTTTTTCATAGGCTCGGAAACGCTGGGGTGTTCTATGGCGGTGGTAACGATTCGATTTCCTCTGCGCTTTAAGGCTTTTGCAGCTCCAAAAACAGCAAGATTGTTGCTTTCGGTAGCTCCCGAGGTGAAATATATCTCTCCCTCTTTATTTAAACGTCTTAGTATTGTTTTTTTCACAGAGGCAATCACTTTTTCCGACTCTATGCCCATATTGTGCAGGGAAGAGGGATTTCCGTAGCATTTCTCCATACAGCTTACGGCAGCCTGTATCGCTTCGGCACAGGGCTTTGTAGTGGCGGCGTTATCCAAATATATCATTATACGGTGCTGCCTTTCAGTAAATCAATAGAATGTTGTCAGATATTGAGATAATATCAACCTCTTTCCGCAGTCTGAGGTTA
>DNUB01000101.1:0-2016 GCA_003508605.1 Oscillospiraceae bacterium
TTTATATTGACGAAAAATGCGTTCACTTATATAATATATAGTGAACAGAGACAAAAAGGGACGGTGATTGCTTTGACTTTTAAAAATAAGATAGAAATTCTTTTACACAGAAAAGGCTATAAAAAAACCGAATTTGCAGATAAACTCGGCATTACATACCGAGCCTTGGCAAATTATTTGGCGGGAACAAGAAAGCCCCGAAGGCAGATTATGGAAAAAATCGAAAAGGAGCTTGAAGTCACCTCCGACTTTCTGTTTGACAATAATCAAAAGTTAGTGCTTGACAACATAGAAAACTTTTACTATAACTCCTCGGAGGAAAGTGCCGATATTGACAAAGCCATGGATTTGCTGACTATTTCAAAAGAGCTGTTTTCGGGGAACGGCTTAACAAGCGGTGATAAACAGGCTCTTTTCTCTGTGCTTACGGAAATTTATTTTGATTCAAGAGGAAAATAAAATGGGGTTACATACCCTTTTTCGTTAGATTTCCGATTAAAGTACTTTAAGTATTGATTTTTGCGGTTATTTCTTAAATTGCTCCAAAACCGTAATCAATTCTCTCCAATGATGAATATGTAAATGGTCAAATGTTATTTCCATATCTATATTATCTCGAACGGAAGGGTTTTCTTCAGCGGTTGAGCCTTCATATAAAACGGGAAACATTCCGCACTTGTGCGCACCGTTTACATCGCAGAAAATGCTGTCGCCGCAAAACCACACCTTATCCGCTGTCAGACCTGCCTTTTTAAGAGCGATTTCAAACATAAGCGAATGAGGTTTTTTAAATATATACTCACTTGAAGCAAGCACAAATTCGAATTTATTGCATGGCAAAAGCCTGTTTATTCTTTCGGCAAGCGCAGTGCCCGAAAAGCAAATATTGCTTATTACGGCGGTGCGTATGCCGTTTTTATTGAGATAATCAATCATTTCCGGAACATAAGGCATAACGGCACCCTCGGAAATTCCATTCCACATAATGCGCTCGGCTTCATCTGCGGATACAGAAATCGTTATGTTAAGATAATCACATAAAAGCCTTAAAAAATGATGCTCGTGAATTTCAAGCGTGCCGCGTTTAGCTTTGATTTCGGCAAACATTTCAATGCAAGTTTTGTTAAAGACCTCAAAACCTACATTGTCAGGGTTGTCCTTTATGTATTTGTATATTGCCCTGTTCCCGTTTTCGGCGTTTGCATTTGGTTCGTAAAGAATCGTGTACCCATAGTCAAAAATTATCATTTCGGGTTTTGTCATACAATACCTCCAAATTTTGATTCATTAAACTTTTTCATGATAAAAGAACGAGCCATGAAAAACATGGCTCAAAAAAAGGGGCAGTACTGCGAATCTGTAAAGATGCAGGCAATAAAAATCGAATTTTGATTACAAGCTTTATTTTCTCGTAAAGCCTTCCCAATCCTTCAAAAATCTTTCAATACCGTTATCGGTCATAGGATGCTTAATCATTTGCAAAAGAACATTCATAGGAACAGTGGCAATGTGACAACCCAATCTTGCGGCAGCCGTAACGTGAATAGGATTTCGGATAGAAGCGGCTATGATCTCAGTATCTATTGCGGAAGCATTAAAAATATCAACAATTTCCTCAATAAGAACCATTCCTTCCATTCCGATATCGTCAAGTCTGCCAAGGAAGGGGCTTACAAAGGTCGCTCCTGCTCTTGCTGCCAGCAAAGCCTGTGCGGCGGAGAATACCAAAGTAACATTTGTCTTGATTCCCCTTGCAGTAAGCTGCTTGCATGCTTTTAAGCCTTCCTCACACATAGGAAGCTTAATAACAATATTCTTGTTGATAGCCGCCAGAGGAAGTGCCTCTTCAACCATTTTGTCGGCTTCAAGAGAAATAACCTCGGCGGAAATAGGACCGTCAACTATTTGTGTGATCTCGGTAACAACCTCTTTAAAATCTCTGCCCTCCTTTGCAATAAGAGAAGGGTTTGTGGTAACGCCGCAGATAATTCCCATATCGTTGGCTCTTTTAATGTC
>DNUB01000101.1:2296-6067 GCA_003508605.1 Oscillospiraceae bacterium
TGGCTCTTTTAATGTCCGCAACATTGGCGGTGTCGATAAACAGTTTCATTACGCTCTCCTTGTTAATAGTAATAGTGAAAAAAATATCCGAAAAAAATCAGACCTTCTGAAATACAATCATATCACAAAAGCTTGAGTTTTGCAACATAAAATTCTGTATCAGTTTAAGGCAGTGTCGCACAATTATTGTCGCCCAAGCGCACAGTCAGATTTTTTGAGAAGCTTTGGCTTCTCGAAAAATATTCAAGCAATCGGCGGCAAAGGAGAGAACGCCAATTGTGCGGAACCGCCTTAACATTCATACTGCATTATTATAAAGCAGCCAATTCGTCAAAGGAAACCTTTAGAGAGGAGTAAAGATTTTTATAAATCTTATAAACTCTCTCATACTGTCCTATATTGCTTTCAACAGGATCTTGTATTTTATCGGGAATAATAACTGCTTTGCAGGCTTCGGGTACTGACGAATAAATTCCCGCACCCACAGCTGCCAATAAAGCTACGCCTAAAGCGGGACCTTCCTTATTCTGAGTTGTCTTAACAGGACAAGCGTATAGATCTGCAAGCATCTGACGCCACAAGGGAGAGCTTCCGCCGCCTCCGCATGCCATCATATCGGTAACGTTTATCTCCATTTCACGCATTACTTCTATGCAATCCCTTAACGAATAAGAAACGCCCTCCATAACCGCCCTTATCATATCTCTCTTTTTGTGCATTGTCGATAAGCCTATAAACGCACCGCGACAATTAGGATCAAGATGGGGAGTTCTTTCACCGTTAAGATAAGGAAGATAAATAAGCCTGTTTGCGCCGATGGGAACCTCCATAGCCGCCTTGTCGGTGAGATAATAGGGATCTACGCCCATATTAAGAGCGGTTTCCATTTCGCCCCAGCAAAGGTTATCCCTGAACCATTTTAGTGAAAGACCTGCGCTTTGAGTTACTCCCATTACATGCCAGCAATCGGGTACGGCACAGCAGAAGGTGTGAACTCTGCCTTTTTTATCTATGGAAATATTGCTTGTGTGAGCAAAAACAACGCCGCTTGAACCAATAGTGGTAAAGGCTTTTCCGTCCTCAACAACACCTGTTCCCACAGCCGCAGCCGCATTGTCTCCTGCTCCTCCCACAACAATAGTTCCCTCGCAAAGACCTGTAAGCTCCGCCGCCTTTTTAGTAATTTTTCCCGTAATATCAGGACTTTCATAGACCTTTGCCAGAAGCGACTTGTCAATACCCAGCTTGCCAAGCACCTCATCGCTCCAACAGCGTTTGGGAATGTCCAAAAGCTGCATTCCCGAAGCGTCCGAAACCTCGGTGGCGTACTCCCCGGTCAGCATAAATCTGATATAATCTTTGGGCAAAAGGATATGACGGCATTTTTCGTAATTTTCGGGCTCATTATTCTTTACCCACATAATTTTTGCGGCGGTAAAGCCTGTTATGGCAGGATTTGCGGTAATTTCAATCAATCGCTCATGTCCTACCTTTTCGGTTATCTCAACAACCTCTCTTGCAGTACGCTGATCGCACCATATAATGCTGCGGCGGATAACCTTGTTATCTCCGTCAAGCATTACGAGACCGTGCATCTGTCCCGAAAGTCCCACGCCCTTTATTTCCGAAGGAGCTGCTCCGCTTTCGTTTATCACCTGCTTGATACCGTTTACAACGGCATTCCACCAATCCAGCGGCTCTTGCTCGGCATAGCCGTTTCGGGGTGTGTAAAGGGGATATTCATATGTAGCAGAGGAAACAGGCGTGCCGTCCTCGGTAAAAAGTACGGTTTTTGTTCCTGATGTGCCGATATCGACACCTAAAATATATGCCAATGTTTTTATTCCTTTCTATTACTTTTTTGCTGTTATTCGTCATATAAACCGTTGTTAAGCCTATAAACCGTATGGGGGCTGACATAAATCGGAAATTTCCCCGTTCGTTTAACCGTCTGACCGTTAAGCATACCCGTATGAAAGCTTATGTGCCTAAACTGTATAAGAATCAGATCAAGCCGGGTAAATTCACAATTATCGGGGCATTTATACAGCTCTTCGTCAATAAGGCTATCAAGGTAATCCAAAGTCTTTTTCTCAACCTGCTTAAGATAATCCAACAGCTCAATATCACTTAACACAACAGTACACGGATTATCGGGATTATCCATTCCGTTTTCATGGAAGGAAGGCTCGTTGTAAATAAAGGGATTGAAAAACCATTTATCAGCGGAATGAACGGTATGATAAACATATCTCCATGCGGGCACTCCGCACACAAGAGCATTCCTGTCATAAGTTCTGACAGCGGTTTCAAGATTAAGAAAATTAGCCTTGACCTGCTCCCCGATAATTTCACACAATGTTTTCATTTTTGCTCAATCAGAAAAAAGCACATTGTTAAGAACGCTCTCCAGCATTTCCTGTCTGCCGCTGGAAACAGAAGAAAGAACATCTCCCTTTTCAAGGACATATTTTTCCAGATCTTCCATTTTTGCCCTGCCTGAAATAATATCCGCACCGATGCCCGAGTTCCAGCTGGAATATCTGTCTTCAACAAACTTGTCTATCCGTCCGTCCTTAATCAGCTTGTCAGCCATACGAAGACCGAGGGCGAAGGTATCCATACCCGCAATATAGCTGTGGAAAATATCCTCGTGGGTGAAAGAGCCTCTGCGAGCCTTAGAATCAAAGTTAAGACCGCCGTGAGTGAATCCCCCTGCCTTTAAAACCTCATACATACAAAGAGTAGCATCATATATATTTGTCGGGAATTGGTCGGTATCCCAGCCCAAAAGCATATCGCCCTGATTTGCGTCAATAGAACCGAATACGCCGTTTTCACGGGCAACTCTCAGCTCATGCTGGAAGGTGTGCCCCGCCAATGTCGCATGATTGGCTTCAATATTCATTTTAAAATCATTTAAAAGATCATATTTACGCAAAAATCCCAGAACGGTTGCGGTATCAAAATCATACTGATGCTTTGTAGGCTCCTTGGGCTTAGGTTCAATATAAAAATCTCCCTTAAAGCCGATTGAGCGGGCATATTCAACCGCCATTTTCATAAGCCTTGCCATATTGTCCTGCTCAAGACCGAGATTTGTGTTAAGCAGGGTTTCATAGCCTTCTCTTCCGCCCCAAAAAACATAGCCGTTACCGCCCAGCTTCACGGTAAGCTCCAAAGCCTTTTTTATCTGAGCAGCGGCAAAAGCAAATACGTCTGCGTTGGGAGCTGTGCCCGCACCGTGCATATAGCGGGGATTGTTAAAGCAGTTGGCAGTTCCCCAAAGCAGCTTTTTACCCGATTTATCCATAAGCTCCTTTAATAAATCGGAAATTTCGTCAAGGCGTGCATTGGTTTCCTTTAATTTGTCGGCTTCGGGAGCGATGTCTCTGTCATGGAAGCAGTAATAATCAACAGAAAGCTTATCCATTATTTCAAAAGCAGCATAAGCCTTATTGCGGGCTATTTCCATCGGCTCACTGCCGCCCCACCTTTTATCCTCTGTGCCCACACCGAACATATCCGTGCCGTCGCCGCACATTGTGTGCCACCATGAAAGGGCAAATTTTAAATGCTCCCTCATTTTTTTACCGTCAATAACCTCGTCGGGATTGTAGAACTTAAACGCAAGGGGGTTTTGGGAATTTCTTCCCTCATAAGGAATTTTCGGAATGTTAAAAAATTCAGCCATTATAATGCTCCTCCTGAAATGTTATCGTTTTCATTGTTAAAAGTTAATAAAAGACTTTAATATATTTTAATGTATTT
>DNUB01000226.1 GCA_003508605.1 Oscillospiraceae bacterium
AAATCCTTATTAAAAACGTCAAAGCTTAAAATCAGAATTTTGTTTTCACCGTCGGCGTCTTCAATACTGTCAACGTTTCCTGTAAGGTCAAAGGAAGAGCTTCCTATTCTGACCTTAAGCTGCGCTCCCTTATAAATATTTTTTGAATCCCGGGTCGGTACGACGCAAGCCATCTTCCATTTGTAGTCGGAAAGAATTTTGCCGATTTTCGTTTTGTCCGATGTTAAATTCGGACTATTTATTATATTATCTATTTTGTCTTTTGTTAATCCTTGTATTGATTCAAAATTCAAAGAATCCTCATACCCGTCAACAATACTTACAAAATATCCTATATCCTGCAGCGAATAGTCCTTGGGCGGGGATGAGATCTGTGCGGAAACGCTTGATATCTGATTTTCAAGCTCTGTGATCTTTGAGCTGTAATTTTCCGCCTGACCGCCGACAATTTGCTTTTTGCATATTAAATTCAGATACTCGTTTTTCTTTTCGGAAACGGAAAAAAAATCCTCGTCAATTATATTCTGAATCATCTGCGAATGGTGCTCGTAAATTTGCGTGGAAAAAACCTCTAATTGAGAGTTATCGCTCCCTATCAGCTTTTCCGCATCCTTCAAGACCTCTATCTGAGCCTTTAACCCGTCAACCTTTTTTTGCAGTGCGAGATCGTTTTCAGAAGAATAAATTTTAGCAATAACAGAATTTTTTGCCAGCTTTTCCCCGTCGTCATAAACATAACTTATAATGCCGTCTCCATTATAGCTGACAGTCTTTTCGTTTCTCACAAAAACACCTGTTGACTGAATATACCCTTCCAAATCATATAACTCGGCAGGCTCCGTTATCAGCGGGTTGTAATAATGAATGACCAACTGACTGATAATAGTTGTCAGTAAAAATAAAGCAACTAAAATCCAAATGATTCGAGCAGTAACAGCTACTTGCTTTTTTCCCGCCATCTGTTATTCAACACTGTCTTCCTTTTCAAAAGCGTCCAATAAAGAAATGCTTTTAAAAGGTGTTATCGTACTTATTGCGTGCTTATAAATTAAATTCTGCTTCCCGTCGGTATCAAGAATAACGGTATAATTATCAAAGCCTCTGACTATACCCTTAAACTGAAATCCGTTTGTGATGAAAATTGTCACCGGGATCTTCTCTTTTCTTGCCTGATTTAAAAAAACATCCTGTAATTTTATTTCCTTTGCCATTTTAACCCTTCCTTTATTCACACCGGTACGTATGGTACCTTTATCTAATAAATAGTTATACTTTTGAACATTATATCATATTTTTTTTATAAGTGCAATACCCAATTTTAAACATTTATGTTATCGCTTAAAAAAATAGTAGTTAAACAAGCCGAAAGGACTGTAAATGGCTTATACTAAACTCTTAAAAACATTCAAAGAAGGTTTTTAAATCGGAAATAGTATCTATCCCGTTAAAAAGCCAATAATACAGTCCTTGTTAAATTGAATTATTTCAGCAGCGGCTTGAGATATTTGCCCGTATAAGATTTCTTATTATCCGCTATCTCCTTCGGAGTGCCTTCGGCGATGATATATCCGCCCATATCACCGCCCTCGGGCCCTAAATCGATAATATTATCGGCGGTTTTAATAACATCTAAATTGTGCTCGATCACAACTATCGTATTGCCGCCGTCGGCTAATTTCTGAATAATATCTATTAGCTTTGCTACATCATCCGTATGAAGTCCCGTGGTAGGCTCGTCCAATATATATATTGTCTTGCCGGTTGACCTTTTTGAAAGCTCTGCTGCAAGCTTTACCCTTTGGGCTTCTCCTCCCGAAAGAGTTGTTGCCGGCTGTCCTATTTTAACATAGCCCAAGCCCACATCATATAAGGTTTGAAGCTTTCTTTGAAGCTTAGGGATATTTGAAAAAAACTCAAGCCCCTCTTCAACCGTCATCTCAAGCACATCATAGATTGTCTTGCCCTTGTATTTCACCTCAAGAGTTTCCCGGTTATATCTTTTTCCGCCGCATACCTCGCACGGAACATAAATATCGGGGAGAAAGTGCATTTCAATCTTTATTATTCCGTCTCCCTCGCAGGCCTCACATCTTCCGCCTTTTACATTAAAGCTGAATCTTCCGCTTGTATAGCCCTTCATTTTAGCATCGTTAGTAGAAGCGTATAAATCTCTTATATCGGTAAAGAGTCCTGTATATGTGGCAGGGTTTGAGCGGGGAGTTCTCCCTATCGGAGATTGGTCGATGGCGATTATCTTGTCCAGCTGCTCTGCGCCCTCTATTCGGTCAAATTTACCTGCTCTTATTTTTGCACGGTTTAGCTTGGCAGCCAGGTATTTATACAAAATCTCGTTAACAAGCGAGCTTTTGCCGCTGCCGGATACTCCCGTTACACAGGTAAAAAGCCCCAAAGGAATTTTTACGTCAATATTTTTCAGATTGTTTTCCGCTGCGCCGAATACCGTAAGGTATCTTCCGTCAGGCTTTCTCCTGTTTTTCGGCACCTTTATTTTCTTTTTTCCCGAAAGATACTGACCCGTTATAGACCGCTCGCATTTTATCACATCCTCAACAGTACCCGCTGCAACGACCTCGCCGCCGTGAATACCCGCACCCGGACCGATATCAACAAGATAATCCGAAGCACGCATAGTATCCTCGTCATGTTCTACGACTATTACGGTATTGCCCAAGTCTCTTAAATTCTTAAGAGTTGCTATAAGTCTGTCATTATCCCTTTGATGCAGTCCTATGCTCGGTTCGTCGAGAATATACAAAACTCCCACAAGAGAGCTTCCTATCTGCGTTGCAAGACGTATACGCTGGCTTTCTCCGCCCGACAGCGTTCCGGAGGCACGTGAAAGCTTAAGATAATCCAATCCTACGCTTTTCAAAAAACCCAATCTTGCCTTGATTTCCTTTAAAATCTGTTCACCGATCATCATATCACGCCGGGAAAGCTGCATCTTATTTACAAAATCGAGTGCGGCGGTAACGCTCATTTCACAAAACTGATGGATATTTATTCCTGCCACAGTAACGGAAAGAGCTTCCTTTTTTAATCTTTGACCGTGACATTCGGGACATTCGGATTCAGACATATAATCCGATATCTCATCCTTCATATATTGACTTGACGTTTCACGGTATCTGCGTTCAAGATTGTTTATAATTCCCTCAAATTCTGTTAAATGAGTTTTTCCGCCCTCCCAGGGACGCTTCACAAGTATTTTTTCACCGTTGGTCCCATACATTATAACATTCAACGCTTCCCTGGATAAATTTCTTATCGGCTCATTAACGGAAAACTTATAATGCTCAGCCAATCCGTCAAAATACATCTGCGCCATACTTCCGTCGGAATAAGTCCAGCCGCTGGCCTTTATGGCGTTTTCCCGAATAGATAAGTCCTTATTGGGAATAATCAGCTCCTCATCAATGCCCAAAAGATATCCTAAGCCCGTACAGCTTTTACAAGCACCGAACGGGTTGTTAAAGCTGAACATACGGGGGTTCAGATCCTCAATACTTATGCCGTGTTCGGGACAGGCATAATTCTGAGAAAAATGCAGCTCCTCCTGCCCGACCACATCAATAAACACTATTCCTCCGGATAACGTTCCCGCCGTTTCAATGCTGTCGGTAAGTCTGGATTTTATCTCTTCCTTTAAAACAAGTCGGTCAATAATAACTTCAATATTGTGCTTCTTGTTTTTTTCAAGCTTTATGGTTTCGGACAAATCGTACATAATGCCGTCGATTCTCACACGTACATAACCCTGCTTGCGTATACTGTCGAGCTCCTTTGCATATTCGCCCTTGCGTCCTCGAACAACGGGGGACATTACCTGAACCTTTGTTCCTTTATCCAGCTCCATCACCTTATCCACAATTTGATCCACAGTCTGCTGCTTGATTTCTCTTCCGCAGACAGGGCAGTGAGGAATACCTATCCGTGCATACAAAAGTCTTAAATAATCATAAATCTCGGTAACGGTGCCCACTGTGGAACGGGGATTTTTCGAGGTAGTTTTCTGATCTATGGAAATTGCGGGAGAAAGCCCCTCAATACTCTCCACATTTGGCTTTTCCATTTGTCCCAAAAACATTCTTGCATATGAGGACAAGCTTTCAATATATCTTCTCTGACCGTCTGCATATATAGTATCAAACGCCAAAGAGGACTTTCCCGAACCGGAAAGTCCTGTCATAACTATAAGCTTGTCACGGGGCAATTCAAGACTGATATTTTTTAAGTTGTGCTCCTTTGCACCTTTAATAACTATTTTATTAACCGCCATTTTATTTTTCCTTTAATTCTGAAATTTTATCTCTGAAATAAGCTGCCTGTTCAAAATCAAGAACCTTTGCGGCTTCCCGCATAAGAGAAGTGTACTGCTGAATAAGCTTGTTTTTCTCGTCCTTGGAGAGCTTCTTCTTTTTTTCTCCCTTTTCGGGCTTGCCTGAGATATCAATAACGTCTCTCACATCCTTAACTATTGTTTTCGGTGTAATTCCATGCTCCTCATTGTATCTTGCCTGGATCTTGCGCCGCCGCTGAGTTTCGGAAATCGCCGCTTCCATAGAATCCGTAACCTGATCCGCATACATTATAACCTCGCCCTCTGCATTTCTTGCGGCACGGCCTATAGTCTGAACCAAAGAGGTTTCGCTTCTTAAAAAGCCCTCCTTGTCCGCATCCAAAATTGCCACCAAAGAAACCTCCGGCAAATCCAAACCCTCCCGCAGCAGGTTAATTCCCACCAAAACATCAAACTTTCCTAAACGCAAATCCCTTATAATTTCCATTCTCTCTATTGTATCAACATCATGGTGCATATATCTTACCTTCAGATTTAACCGCTCGAAATATTTGGTCAAATCCTCCGCCATTTTTTTGGTCAAGGTAGTAATAAGCACACGCTGATTTTTCTCTATCCGCATATTTATTTCGGAAAGCAGATCCTCGATTTGTCCCTCAACGGGTCTTACCGAAATAAGAGGATCAAGCAATCCCGTAGGACGAATAAGCTGCTCGGCTATTCGTACTGCGTGCTCCTTTTCAAAGGGTCCGGGAGTTGCGGAAACATAGATGGCTTGATTGACTTTTCCGTAAAACTCGTCAAAGTTCATAGGACGGTTATCATAAGCCGAAGGAAGCCTGAAGCCATAATCTATAAGATTTTTCTTTCTCGCCGCATCTCCGCCGAACATACCTCTTATTTGCGGAATGGTCACGTGACTTTCGTCTACTATCAGCAAAAAGTCCTTTGGAAAATGATCGATAAGGGTAAGGGGAGTACTTCCCTTAGGTCTGCCTGAAAGGATACGGGAATAGTTTTCAACGCCCTTGCATGTACCTATTTCCCTGAGCATCTCCAAATCGTAGGAAGTTCTTTCGGCTATCCTCTGAGCCTCGATAAGCTTGTGATTTTCGGTAAAATATTCTACCCTTTCCTCCATTTCCCTTCTTATCTCGTCAAGAGCAGCTGCCAGCCTTCCCTTGTCAACAATGTAATGACTTGCCGGAAAAACTGCCGCATGCAAAAGCTCCCGTCTCACCTTGCCTGTCACCACCTCAATTTCGGAGATTCTGTCTACCTCGTCGCCGAAAAATTCCACACGCAATGCAGTTTCGGCAGGATTTCCCGCAGGAAATATCTCTACCACATCTCCTCTTACCCTAAACTTATTGCGTATAAAATTGACGTCATTGCGCTCATATTGGATCTCAACCAATTTTTTAATCAATTCGTCCCTTCCGATTTCCATACCCTTGCGTATGGAAATAACGTTAGCTCGGTAATCCTCTGGACTTCCCAAAGAATATATGCAGGAAACGCTGGAAACTATTATAACATCTCTGCGCTCCGCTAAAGCAAAGGTTGCAGAGTGCCTTAATCTGTCTATATCGTCATTTATTGCGCTGTCCTTTTCAATATAAGCGTCGGTAGAGGGTATATAGGCTTCCGGCTGATAATAGTCGTAATAAGAAACGAAATACTCCACGGCATTATTTGGAAAAAACTCCCTTAGCTCGCTGCAAAGCTGTGCGGCAAGGGTTTTATTGTGGGCAAGCACTAAGGTAGGCCGGTTAACCTTTTCTATAATATTAGCCATGGTAAAGGTTTTTCCGGATCCTGTAACGCCTTTAAGCACCTGCTCCCTGTCACCGTCCAAAACGCCCTTTGCCAATATTTCAATTGCCTGAGGCTGATCGCCTAACGGCTTATACGTCGAATGTAATTCAAAATGATCCATAACTACGTTAAATTACTCCCGTTTATCTTTTGAGCCGCCGATAAGCTCAGACCATAATTCGGTAGATGTTATCCGAATATCACAAAACGCAGCTGCAAAAGGCTAAAGAACGATCCAATATCTCTGAATAATCCCGCACTTTCCCAACCCAGATTCGTCCTCCGGTTCATTCTCCAAAATCCAAAGCCTACCGCTTTATTGAAATTGATAAGCCCTGAACATTCTCCACACATCGGAGGCAATGTCCTCTTCCTTCATGCTCGTAGCTTCTCCGTTTTTGCCCACCACAATATGGTCAACAAGCTCTACAGCCAACTGATCAAGCAGCTCCGCCACATTTCTGGTGGTTTCCACATCGTTCCTTGAAACCAGTTCAGCCCCGTTAGGGTGATTGTGAGTAAGTACGATTCGGCTGGTATTACTTTTGTGAATAAACTCAGTAATCCTTCTGTAGGAAAGATACACGCTGTCGGGATCTCCCGTATTGAGAGCTTCCTTTGCAGTGATTGCCAAATCACAGTCTAAAGCCAAAACGTATATCATCTCTCTTTTTTCGTTTAAGAACAGACGCTTGCAATACTCCTTAAGCTTATCGGGAGTATCATATTTTTCCTCCACCGATTCGGAATAAGCAATCTGAAGATATCTCTTGGCACCCATCCGAAAGAAAACTATAAGGCTTGCAGCGTTTTCACCGATACCCTTTATTTTGGTCAACTCCTCATAGCTTGCTTCAAAAACCTTTTTGAGAGATCCGAATGCGTTTAAAAGCAAATGAGCGGTTTCATTGGTATCTTTTTTCGGAACGGCATAAAACAGCAAGGTTTCCAGAAACTGAATATCCGAAAAGCTTTCAAGTCCATGCTTCAAAAATCTTTCCTTAACTCTCTGGCGGTGTCCCTCGTGTAAATTTTTATTTTCAACGTTAGCCATGGCACTTATCCCCCCTGCTTAGTCAGAATAAACTGCCCCGGTATTGGAGCTTGTAACCATTTTTGCATAACGCTTTAAATAACCGCTTAGTTCCTTAGGCGGCAGAATGCCCTTCTCTTTGCGATTTGCAAGCTCCTCATCGCTTACAAGCAGCTCAATTTTTCTGCCGGGTATATCGATATGAATTTTATCGCCGTTTTCAACAAAAGCTATCAAACCGCCTTCAGCCGCTTCCGGAGATACGTGTCCAACCGCTGCTCCCCTGCTCGCTCCGCTGAAACGTCCGTCGGTGATCAGAGCAACCGAGCCGTCAAGACCCTTTCCGACAATTGCCGCAGTGGGAGCTAACATTTCGGGCATTCCCGGACCGCCCTTAGGTCCCTCGTACCTGATAACAACAACATCTCCCGGCTGAATATCTCCGTTTAATATTGCGTCCACCGCCGACTGTTCGCCGTCGAAAACCTTAGCTGTACAGATAGTATCCATCATTTCCGGCTTAACTGCGCCCTGCTTGACAACCGAGCCGTTCTCCGCAAGATTTCCCGTAAGTATGGCAATACCGCCGTCTTTTCTTATAGGAGAATCAGCCTTGTGAACAACAATGCCGTCAGCCTCCTTTGCCCCGGCAAGTCTTTCCTTTTGGGTGCCTGTTACCGTAAGAACATCAGCATTTATCGCTCCTGCCTTATCAAGCTCTTTTAACACTGTCTGTATACCGCCGGCAGCATTGAGGTCCTCTATAAAAACGTCGCTTGCAGGATTTAATTTCGCCAGCTGAGGAACTTTTCTGCTTACCGAGTCAATATCAGACAAGGTTATATCAATCCCCGCCTCATGAGCTATTGCCAAAAGATGCAGAACGGTATTCGAGGATGCGCCGATAGCCATATCAGTGGCAAGTGCGTTTATCATATTGTCCTTGGTGAGAATATCCTTGGCTTTTATATCCTGTCTGTAAAGCTCGACTATCCTCTCCCCCGCTTCCTTGGCAATTCTTCTTCTTGCGGAATTTACGGCAGGCTCCGTTCCGTTGTAGGGCAAAGCAAGACCGATAGCTTCGGTAAGGCAGTTCATAGAGTTTGCGGTGTACATTCCTGAACAGCTTCCGCAGGTAGGACAGGCATTATTTTCATAATCCTTTAAAACCGTTTCGTCTATTTCGCCGTTGGAATACTGTCCTATAGCTTCGTAAATCTCGCTGTAGCCTACTCTTTTCCCCTGAACACAGCCCGCCTTCATAGGACCGCCGCTTACAAATATGGAAGGAAGATTCATTCTTGCAGCAGCCATAATCATTCCGGGAACTATCTTATCACAGTTAGGAATAAAAACAACTCCGTCCAACGGATGAGCGGTGAGCATAACCTCAATACTGTCGGCAATAAGCTCTCTCGACGCCAAGGAATACCTCATACCCTTGTGATTCATAGCCAGTCCGTCGCATACGCCGATTGTGAAAAACTCAAAGGGGATCCCTCCGGCATTTCTTATTCCGTCCTTGACGCTTGCGGAAATTTCATGCAAATGACTGTGTCCCGGTACGTAATCACTGGCAGCACAGACAACCGCAATAAAAGGCTTGTTCATTTCGCTGTCGATGAGACCGAGAGATTTCAATAACGCCTTGTGAGGGGTTCTGTCAACACCTTTTTTGATTAAATCACTTCTCATTTTATCTTTATTCCTTTCTTTAATATACCACAATTATTATGACAACAGTATGTCATATTTATAATCAAAATCCGATGTTCCCCGCCTTTTGCCATAAATAAAAGGAAAAGACTCCATCAGGCGGCGGGTTTCATTCTGTTTTTCAGTGAGAGATACAATCTCTGCTGAAACACTAAGCACCTTACGTCCCGGATTCTTCATAAAGACGATCGTTTTGCTTTATATACTGTCTACCCAATAAAGCGGCTCCGATTATTCCCGATTTGTTGCCTAAACTGCAAAGCACTATCTTAGTATTATGGCTGCTGTTTTTTGAGTAAACCTCTTGCCTTATACGCTTTTTAAGGGGATTTAACAGGTTGTCTCCCTCATTGCTTACTCCTCCGCCGATACACAGAATATCAGGCTGAAAAATATTTATTGTGTTAATGAGTCCGCAAGCCAGATACTCTATAAATCTGTCAACAACCTCTTTGCCGTACTTATCCCCTGATTTTGCCGCATTAAATGCAGTCCTTCCGCTGACCCTGCCCTCTTGCCTTGCAGCTTCCGCCAAAAATGAATCGGGATGCGCTTCAATAGCACGTTTAGTGTATTTTACAAGTGCCGTGGCAGAGCAAAACGTCTCAAAGCAGCCCTTTCTTCCGCATGTACATTGATCGCCGTCGGGATTTAAAACCGTATGCCCTATTTCGGCACCCGCATAATTTGACCCGCTGAAAAGCTTCCCGTTTATAATAATTCCGGCCCCCAAGCCTGTGCCCAAGGTGATAACTACTGCGCTTTTTGAACCCTTAGCTGCACCTGCGTAGTATTCACCAAGTGCTGCGGCGTTTGCGTCATTTTCAATATATGCGGGAATATGAAGGGCTTCAGCCACGGTTTTTTGCAAAGGCACGTTTTCCCATTTTAAATTATTTGAATATTCCACTAATCCCGTTTCGGGATTGCAGGTGCCGGGACATCCCATACCCACCCAACGGATTTCGGATATGGGTATTTTTGATTCCTTTACGGCTGCTTCTCCCGCTTCTGCGATTTTTTTCAATACCTCTCCGCTGCCCTGAGCGGAATTGGTTTTTATCTTGCAGGAAGCAACTATATTGCAATCCCCGTCAACAACTCCTGCCTTAATGTTAGTTCCGCCGATGTCAATTCCCAGTGAATATGCCATAATTCACTCCTATTCTCACTCGATGTCCGTAACTATCAATTCTGCCTTGCCTGTAAAGTTATATATACCGTAGCCAGCGGGAATAAAGCAGCTTTCCCCCTTCTTTAATTTCACGCCGTCAATTTCACCCTGTCCGTCAAGCACAAGAACGGAATTAAAAGAAGCTTTTCCTGCCTCAAGAATGCATTTTTCTTCAACGCATACTTTATTTACTCGGAAATATTCACACTTTGAAAGCAGCTGAACGGTATATCCGTCCTTTTGCTCAACTTCTCCCATCGCTTTGGTCGGATATTCGGGAGGGGTAAGAGCCGTCACCTCAACGGCATTCTTGATATGCAGCTGACGCGGTTTTCCGTCCGCTCCCACTCTGCCGTAATCGTAAATACGGTAAGTAGTATTGGAATTCTGCTGAATCTCCGCTATAAGAATACCCTTTCCTATTGCGTGGAGGGTTCCCGATTTTATAAAGAACACATCGCCCTTATGGACAGGAACGTTATTTAATACCTCTAAAAGAGTATTGTCCCCAATTCGTCTTTCAAACTCTTCCTTGGAAATGCTGTGTTTAAATCCGTAAAGAAGCTCTGCTCCGGGATCACAATCCACAATGTACCACATTTCCGTCTTTCCGTATTCCCCTTCAACCCTCATAGCATATTCGTTATCGGGGTGAACCTGGACGGACAGATTATCTTTAGCATCAATAAGCTTTATTAAAACAGGGAAATTCTCAAATCTTTTGCAGTTATCTCCAAGCACCTCTTTACCCTGCTTTTCGATATAGTCCGTAAGAGCTTCTCCCTTAAATTCACCGTTGGCTATTATGCTTTCTCCGTCCTTATGACAGGATAATTCCCAGCTCTCCGCAATTTTTTCGGCGGACGAAACCTTTCCGTATTCATTGCGAAGCCGATTACCGCCCCATATATAGTCCTTGCAGGGAGCGTTGAGCTTCATTGGATAAAGATTCATATACCGTTACCTCTTTTCGTTTAATTATATCATAAAAAGAGAATTTT
>DNUB01000214.1:0-1409 GCA_003508605.1 Oscillospiraceae bacterium
ATATTATTATTCTATTAGATGAAAGGAAACTCAAAAATATGAATATAAGTGATGTGAGAATTAGAAAAACAATGAATGAGCCAAGGCTTCGTGCCGTGGTATCGCTAACGCTTGAAAATGCAATAGCCATTCATGACATAAAAATCATACAAGGAGATGAGAGGCTTTTTGTAGCTATGCCCAGCAGAAGGGACGAATCGGGAAACTTCAGAGATATCGTACACCCTATAAGTCCCGACGCAAGGGAGGAGCTTGAGAAAGAAATTCTTTCAGCCTACAGCGGATATCTTAACGCTGCTCACTCTCAAGAAGAATTTTTGTTTTAAGCAAAGCAAGCTGTGTTTTGGCGTCGGTTATCTCTCCGTTCATGACCATTTCCACAGCCTTGCGGAAGGGAACCTTTTTAACGTCAAGAAATTCGTCCGCATCAAGCTTTTGCTCCGACTGTGAAAGCCCCCGTGCCAGATACATGTGTATTACCTCGGTATCATAGGCGGGAGTAGGGAGCAGACAGCCCAAATAATCGAAATTTTCGGCGGTGCAGCCCGTTTCTTCCTTAAGCTCACGCCGTCCGCATTCAAAATGATTTTCGCCCCATTCCAGCTTTCCCGCAGGAATTTCGGTAAGCACCTTTCCTGTGGGATAACGGAATTGCGTTACCATAAGAACCTCATTATTTTCCGTAAGAGGAACTATGCATACTCCGCCGGGGTGTTTAATAACCTCTCTGGTTACCTCGCTGTCATTTTCAAGCTTGGCCTTGTCCTTATAAACTTTGATTATTTTACCGTCGTAAATTAAGCTGCTTTCTAAGGTTTTTTCTTCAAGGTGCATTTTAAAAATCCTTTCTGTTTTAATAAACCACTGCGCCGTATTTTTTGCACATCGCTTCAAGCTCCTTTTCGGGAATAAGCGTAGAACTGTCGATAAGCGCAATGCCCTGATAAAGCATAAGTGCCATTCTTAACGCCATAACATTTTCGGAGAGAAACATTACGGGAAGGGTTGACATATGCGAGTTTCGTGCAAAATCCAAGGCGTCGTCTATGCTGTTTACTTCCACACGCAAAATATCGCAAGAGGATTTGCATTTCTCGTAAATTATTTCTTCCATATTGGGCTGACATTTTATAGGTTCTGAAATTTCCGTTGTGTCAGCTTCAAGGAAAAAAATATTTCCGTAATGGGTAAAGATAAAAAAATCGTCCTTGCGTTCAACAAAGCGGGCAGCTTCCGTTTTAATAAAGCTGTAAGGATCTCCGCTTTTGCATATTAGGGTGTTTATCCCTTTCGGAATTTTGCCGTCGGAAAAGGTTTTTCCCGTTAAATCGGCAATAAGCGGGATTTTAGCATATTTTAACAGCTCGGCTGCAATTTCGGAAGTATTTTCGTCATTATCACAGCAAAAG
>DNUB01000214.1:1694-2195 GCA_003508605.1 Oscillospiraceae bacterium
ATTATCACAGCAAAAGCCGAAGCCGCAAGCACCCATTTCCTGCGCAGTGATCAAGCCGCCGAGAGAAGAAGCTATGCTGTTTTCTGTATTTTCAAACCTGTCGGCCGCAATATTTACCAATATAGGCTTGTCGGTTTTTTTACAGGAAAGCAAAGCGGCTCTCAGATCAACCATGGTTTTTATTTTATCAATAATGAAGAAGTCCGCAAATTCATTTAAGACCTGAACCTGCTTGTCATAAACAGAAATAAGCTCGGTAAAGCTTGTTTCACCGAAGGGCTCCACCTCTTCCATGCTGACGCCGATCACTGCGCCTATTTTTTTGCTGCCGTAAAGGGAAGAAAAAGCGGAAGCAACGGCGGAATTGACCTCGGTACAGCCGATGTCAATCTTTAACGCATTAAGAACGGAAGAGTTTAATAGCCCTGTGGGTAAAGCAAGATTATCGCTGAAATCAACATTTCCGACAGATTTTTTTATATAATTGGGATCGTCTAATAA
>DNUB01000214.1:2469-4381 GCA_003508605.1 Oscillospiraceae bacterium
ATCGTCTAATAAGGAAAGATTGATTTTCTTGTTTTTAAAATCAAAGATATGGGGAAATTGTTTTTCCTTCAATTTAACGATTACATTTTGCTGATGCCCGTCGTCAGTGGTCATTTCAGTGTTCATTTTTTAGACTGTGTCCTCCCGAATATTCATAAATGTATATTTGTTTTCTAAAACTACATTTTTTCCGGAGCTTCCACCTTTAGCAAATCCAAAAGATTTTTAAGTACGATCTTTGCGGCGGTGCAAAGGGAGAGCCTTGACTGTAAAACCGTCTCCTCCATACCCTTGATAGGACAGGAATCATAGAATTTATGGAAATGCTGCGCAAGCTCAATAAGGTATTTTGTGATAACAGAGGGATTTAATTCCTTTGCTCCCTCGCTTATGATTTCGGGAAGGGAAGCTAAATGACGTATAAGCTCGATTTCCGCCGATTCGGTATACACAAGCCGATTGTCGGCAAACCGCTTGCACTCGACTCCCTCTTCCTTTTGCTTTTCCAATATTCTGCAAATTCTTGCATGAGCGTACTGTACATAATAAACAGGGTTTTTGGAGCTTTCCTCAACAGCCAAATCCAAATCGAAATCAAAGTGTGTATTTGCGTCGCGCAGGTTAAAGAAAAATCTTGCTGCATCCATAGGAATCTCGTCAAGAAGAGTGGCCAGCGTGATCGCTTTACCGGATCTTTTGGATAGCTTTACCGTTTCTCCGTTTCTTACAAGGCGAACCATCTGCATTATAACCACCTCAAGGCGGGAGGAATCAACACTCAAAGCGGTCAAAGCCGCTCTCATACGGGGAATGTATCCGTGGTGATCCGCACCGAGAATATCTATGGCAATATCAAAGCTCCTTTTCATCAGCTTATTGTAGTGATAGGCGATATCGGGGACGGAATAGGTAGGGACCCCGTTGGCTCTGATAAGAACTCTGTCCTTATCGTCTCCAAGCTCGGTGGATCTAAACCAAAGCGCACCCTCCTGCTCGTAGGTATATCCGCTTTTTTTAAGCAGCTCGATTATTTCTTTTACCGAACCGTCATTATGCAGCGTGCTTTCCCTAAACCAGGTGTTATATCTGATCCTGTATTTAAGCAAATCATTTTCAAGCCCCTTGATATTTATAGGCAGTGCATAATCTACCAAAGCTTTCCTGCGTTCCTCTTCGGTTTTATTCATATATATGTCGCCGTAAAGCTTAGCGAATCCTTCTGCATGGTCGATTATGTCTTGTCCGTGATATGAATCCTCAGGCATCTCTACGTTGTCGCCGAAATGCTGACGATACCTTAAATCAAGGCTCAATGCAAATTTGTTTATCTGATTTCCCGC
The DNA here is from genome assembly GCA_003508605.1 of Oscillospiraceae bacterium. Lineage (GTDB taxonomy): Bacteria > Bacillota > Clostridia > Oscillospirales > Ruminococcaceae > Ruminiclostridium_E. Next base: position 3,810 of record DNUB01000214.1, read on the forward strand.
ATCGTTTACATAAAATTCCCGCTCAACATAATAGCCCGCATATTCCAAGAGAGATGCAAGGCAGTCTCCGATTGCGCCGCCTCTTGCGTTGCCTATGTGCATAGGTCCCGTAGGATTGGCGGAAACAAATTCCACAAGCACCCGCTTTCCTTTTCCGTCATTGGTTTTACCGTAATTTTCATTTTCGCCGATCACCGCATTCACCGTTTCGGCAAACCATGCTTTTCCCACAAAGAAATTAAGAAATCCGGGACCCGCTACCTCGATTTTTTCAAAAGCCGAGCCTTCCAAAATCGCATTCCCTTTAATCGCCTCGGCAATGCTTTTGGGGCTTTGTTTAAACGCCTTTGCCGAAACAAGGGCGGCGTTGCAGGAAAAATCTCCGTGGCTTTTATCGTTTGGTATTTCAATAGCAAAAGCGGGGATAGGCTCGGCAGGCAGCTTTCCCTCTGCAACTGCTCTTCCTATTGCGTTCATAACGATTTCCTTAACATCATTTTTTGCCTGTGCAATAGTGTTTATCATTTTATTCTCCTTTATTTTCCCGACTGCATTCTTTTATATTTATAAAC
>DNUB01000191.1 GCA_003508605.1 Oscillospiraceae bacterium
GTTGGTGCTGTCATTAAAATTGTTGTGGGGGTGGGGTATGGGGCGGCTCTTGGTGAATATAGCACATTATTCTTTTGTTCTGATGACAGGTTTTTCGCAAATTTGTCTGCAATCTGATTAAAAAATCGTGTAAAAGGGAATTGGTATTGCGGCATCAACAAAACCGCCTGCATTAAGGACGGGCGGTTTTGCTGTCAATAATTAAAATTCGGATGTTCCCGCCTTTTCCTGCAAGCAAAAGGCATAGCCTCATTAGGCGGCGGATTTCATCGGTCTTTCAGTAAGGGATCCGATCCTCCACTGAAACCCTGAGGGGTTTACGCTCCGGATTTTTCATAAATTCGGGGCACTGCCCCTTATTGAATAAATTTTAATGTCAAATAAAACTTCCTTAACGATTAAAAGTTAAAAGCCAAATCAAAATAAAACCGTAAAGCCTTATGCTTTAGCTTCACCGGAAGCGGCGTTCATCGCTTCGGGGGTCTCCTCCGCTGCGGGAGTTCCCAAAAAAGAGGGAAGATCCATACCTGCTTGCTTAAATACCTCTCCCAAAGGAGGAACGGACTTCATCATTCCGCTGATAAAATTTGCAGTGGAGCTTTTTCCGTCGGGATTTCCGCTTGCGCCGCTGTCCCATACGGTTACCTTGTCGATCTTGATATTCTTGATTGCGTCAACCTGAATGCGCATCAGCTCTTCCAGCTTGTCGGAAACTATCAGCTTAACTGCGTCGTCGGCATTTCCGCCTGCGGCATTGACGATTTCTCTGAGACCTTCGGCCTGTTTTTGCAGAATTTCTCTTGCACCGTTTGCCTGAGCCTCCATTTTTGCATAGATAGCGTCCGCTTCACCCTTTGCCTTGCGGCGCATAACCTCCGCCTCGGCTTCTGCGGCGATTTCCGCCTGCTCCTTGGCAATCTGCGCCTTTACGATAATATCCGCCTGCTGGGTGGCACGCTCCAGATTTGCACGGGTCTGCTCCGCTTCTCTTTGGGCATTGTAGGCTTCTTCCTTTGCCTTTGCGTTTTGCACTGCTTCCGCTGCTGTTGCGATACGGAGAGCTTCCGCTTCCTTTTCGCGGCGGGCGGCCTCGGACTGAGCCACCTCGATTTTTGCGCTGTTTTCGCCCTTGATAGCCTCGGCGTTAGCTGCGGATACCTGAATACGCTGATCTCTCAAGGCGTTTGATTTACCGATTTCACCGTCTCTGTCCTTTTCGGCAACGCTCTTTTTGGCGTCGTTGATAGCCTTAGCGGCCGCTTCCTTACCGAGAGCGTCAATATATCCGCTTTCGTCGTTAATATCGGTTACGTTTACGTTTATCAGCCTTAAGCCGATTTTCTTCAGCTCGATCTCCACGTTGTTGGAAACGGCAAGAAGGAATTTATCACGGTCTGTGTTGATTTCCTCGATATCCATGGTGGCGACCACAAGACGAAGCTGTCCGAAAATAATATCCTTTGCCAGCTCCTGAATCTCGTTCATACGAAGTCCCAGCAGACGCTCGGCGGCATTCTGCATAATTCCCGGTTCCGTGGAAATTCCTACGGTAAAGCGGGAAGGTACGTCAATACGGATATTCTGCTTGGAAAGAGCGTTTTTCAGATCAACGTTAATGGAAATAGGCGTCAAATCCAGATACTGGAACGACTGCAGCACAGGGAAAATAAAGGCAGCGCCGCCGTGGATACATTTTGCGGAGCGGGCCTGACCGTTTTTCTCCGAGCCGACCTTACCGTAAATTACCAGCACCTTATCGGAAGGGCATTTGCGGTAGCGTGAAAGAATGGCGATAATAAGTGCGATTAAGACCACCACGCCGACCATTACGGCTACAATAATTGTTTCGGGCATTGTGAATTTCCTCCTTTATATATCTGCCTGACGGCAGTTAAATACTGTTTTTGTTTTATTTTACCGATATGCTTTAGCTTTTTTAGATCCTTTCCACCACCAGCGTTCCGCCGCCGATGATGTCCACCACACGGACAGCCTCGCCTGTTTTTAAAGCCTCCTGCTCCTCCGTTACGGCGTCAAATTCCATGAAACGTTCGCCGCAGCTTACATTGACCTTTCCCGTTCCCTTGCGGTTTTCGGGAATGGGAATATATACCGTGCCGTTTTCGCCTAATATATTTTTTATATTAAAGGTGCCGTTCTGAGCCAGCTTAGACGACCACTGTATGATTTTCGCCACAATAAACATTGCGCCGAAGCCGAGAACCGCCGCCAAAATAAGGGCAGCCCATTCCGCCATGCCGTTGGAAATTGCGGTTATTCCGCTCCAGCCGAATATTGTTAAAAATGCGATAACGCTTTGAACGGACAGCAGGCGGAAATCCGCCAGATCGGCAGGGCTGTTGACGTCGGTATGGGAAATATCATGGGAAATATCCGTATCGGGGGGACCGTCAAGCGAAACGTCGGAATCAAAGCCTGCGTCAGCTCCGTCAAAGCCGCCGTCGAAGCCCGATGTATCGCTGGGGTTGAAGCCCTCGCCGCCGTGACCTATGCCCAAAAGCATTATGACGGTTTGTATTACCAATATTAAGGAAGCGGGTATTGCAATGCAGTAAAGCACCTGCTCCACTAATTTAAGACCGTTCCACCATAAGCTGAACCATTCCATAATACACTCCCCTTTTCTCTTTTGCAGACAGTTCAGAAATATTGTTACAGCAGGCTTGCTGTAAATTTTATTTACTGTAATTATATCACTTTTTTTGCCCTTGTCA
>DNUB01000238.1 GCA_003508605.1 Oscillospiraceae bacterium
AAATATTCTTTATAATCAAAATCCGATGTCCCCCGCCTTTTGAGGCAAGCAAAAGGCATAGCCTCATTAGGCGGCGGGTTCCGTTCAGTCTTTCAGTTGGGGACCCGATCCCCCACTGAAACCCCGAGGGGACCCCGCCTCGGATTTTTCATAAATTCGGGGCACTGTCCCTCATTGAATACTAACAGCAAAGATCAAACGGCGGCGGGGATATTTATTTCGGAGGTAAAATGAATTTATCGCATTTAAGATATATAGCCGAGGTTGCAAAAACGGGTTCTATCACCAAGGCGGCGCAGAATCTTTATATGGGACAGCCCAATTTGAGCAAGGCGATCAAGGAAATTGAGAAAACCATGGGGGTGACCGTGTTTAAGCGTACCTCCAAAGGGGTTGAGCCTACCGAAAAGGGCAGAGAGATAGTTGAGAGAGCCAATGAGGTTTTAAGATCGGCAGACGCCTTTGAAGCGGATTTTTGCGGCAAAAGGGACAAGGCGGAGAGAATATGCGTCAGCGTCTGCGGCTCGGAAGCGTGCATCGGGGTTTTGGAGGAGCATGCCGTTAAATGGATCGGCGAAGGGGTTTCCCTTAAATACTTCCGCAGCACCGTGGAAGGGGTCGTCGAGCATGTAAGGAACGGAAACGCTTCCTTCGGGGTGGTGCGCTTATTCGGCGGAGAGAGCTTTTTTCCCGAGGGCTTTGGCGTTAAGGCGGAGCTTCTGGCGGAGGGGAGGGCTTTGGCGGCGGTACGGGAGGATTCCCCCTTTGCCTGCGGTGAGAAAATGCCTTTAAGCGGCTTGGTGGACATGGTACGGGTTTTTGTCAGCGGTACACAGTCCTTTAGCGGCGGAAAAGGCATCGGCGTCAGCGACGCCGCAAGCGGCATAAGTATTGTTAAGAAAAATCCCCGCTGCTTTATGACAATCTCCTCTCTTGACATTTCCCGTTTTGATTTTGAGGGTCAGGGAATAGCTTGCAGGGAAATCGAACCTGCCGCCGCCGTCGGCGATTTCTTGGTTTACTGCGAGGGAAAGAGGTTCGGCGCAAGGGAAAGGGAGCTTATCGAGGGGTGCTCCTTTGGCGGGCTTTTCAGTCAAAGCTGAAGCTGCTGCCCCTTCCGCAGTCCTCCATGGCGTACCGCATAGCGTCCATAAGGTGGTTTTGACCGTCCCGGGGCTTATTCATCAGCTTTCCCGTTAATGAGTCCTTTTCCCATGAGTAGGCGGAAATTTCCGTTATAAAGTTTACGCATTTCGGGTGTATTATTATATGATAATCCCGGAGCAGGTCTATGCCGCTGTTTATGCTGTCCCTTCCCTTGGCTGCGCTTTTTATGCGGGTTAAGCCCAGACCGTACAGTCTGTCTATGCTTTTGGGCTCGGCGGCGTCGGCGATTATCTTTTCCTTTCCGTAGCCCATACCGATTATGCTTTTGGCTATTTCCTCATTGCTCATTGCCTTTTGGTACAGCTCGTCGAATACCCAAAGGGTTTTTGACACGGTATCGGCTAAGCCGCAGAAAAGGGCGGTGGGGTCGTTGGTGTAGCCGAAATCAAGCCCGAATACCGCCTTAACGCTTTCAATGCCTTTAATTTTACTTATGTCAAAGGTCTGCTCCCTCCAATTATCGTATACAAGACCCTCCGAAGCTCCCCAATCCCCTAACCCTGCCACACGGTAGCGGCGGGGATTGTTTTGTTTCATCTGAGCGAAAAGAATCTTATCCTTTTCGTCCAACCATTCGTTGCAGGTGTAGTCGGTGGTTATGGCGAGAATACCCGCTTTTTCGTCCATACGGTCTACGGTTATTCCGCCCTTTTCGGTTTTTTCCTCCTCACAGTCAAAGAAGCGTTTTTTAAGCCAGTGACGTTCGTTCCAGGGGTTAAAGGTAAGGGTTATCTGCTTGAAGAGTCCGTCCGTACCGTCCGTTTCCTCTTCTTCCCGGGTACTTCCTCTTATGGATTCGTCAAGCATATTGAAATCGTCTTCATCGGTTATTTCGTAAGCCTCCTCGATCCAGCACCAGCACAGGCTCCCCTTTTCTGCGGCTATGGAGGTTATTTTCAAGGGGTCGTCAAGTCCTCTGAAATAAATTTTCTGCCCTGTGGGCTTGTAGGTCATTTCAAGGGGGCTTTCCCTGACTTCCCAGAAGTCCCGCACTCCCAATCTGTTTATCGCCCATTTCAGCTCGGTAAAGCAGCTGTCCTTTAGGGTTCTGTACACCTTTCTTACCACCAGCAGATTAGCGTTTTTGTATTTCATCATATTTACTATATACCAAAGCGCAGTGGTTTTGCTTTTTTTCGAGGCTCTCGAGCCTTTGCAGACTCTGTATCTGCCCTTCCAGTGCCAGAAGGTGCCGTAGCCCCTGCCTACCGCCCGGGGCAGGATTATTTTGTTGTAATTTTTATTTTCCATATTCTCACTTTCTTTATTTTGAAAAAAGCCGTATAATCAAAATCCGATGTCCCCCGCCTTTTGCGGCAAGCAAAAGGCATAGCATCATTAGGAGGCGGGTTCCATTCAGTCTTTCAGTGGGGGAGATA
>DNUB01000122.1:0-3140 GCA_003508605.1 Oscillospiraceae bacterium
TGCAATGCTTTTTTCCTTATTTTTTATTGCGGAAATCTTTTTCGGCTTTGCTTTGCGGACGGCGTTTTTATTGACGCTTTCTCGGTTTGCCGTTTTTTGCCGTTTTTTGTCTTTCTTCTGTTTTTCCCGTTTTTGCTAAAGGCTACGAATTTACCACACTGTAAAAGGCTTCTATCTGTGCCTGTTCCTCGGTTAATCCTTTTTCCTCGAAGCTTAAAATAGCGGCGGTTATCTTTTTGTAATCATGGGGGATAATGCGCTTGAATTTCGGAAGATATACGTCAAAGTTATCCAAAATTTCCCTTGCTCTTGCCGAGCCTGTGGCTTCAAGGTGCTGATTTATCAGCTCCTTCAGCTCCATTATTTCGTATTTCTCCTTTACCTCTCCGCTGCTTACCATTTCCTTATTCAGCTTTAGGTACAGATCTCTGTCCTCGTCCAGAACATAGGCTATACCGCCGCTCATGCCTGCCGCAAAGTTTTTGCCCGTTTTGCCCAAAACTACCACTCTGCCGCCTGTCATATATTCGCAGCCGTGGTCGCCTACTCCCTCCACTACTGCCACTGCGCCGCTGTTTCTTACGCAGAAGCGTTCCCCTGCCGCTCCGTTGATAAAGGCTTTTCCCGAGGTTGCGCCGTATAACGCCACGTTTCCTATAATAATGTTGTCCTCTGCCTTAAAGGTGGATTCCTTAGGCGGGTACACCGTCAGCTTGCCACCCGAAAGTCCTTTTCCGAAATAGTCGTTGCTGTCGCCTATAAGCTCCAATGTAAGTCCTTGGGGGATAAATGCGCCGAAGCTTTGTCCTCCCGCTCCGTGACATATTACCTTATATGTGTCCTCGTCGGGTTTTTCCTTGCACCTTTTGGTAATTTCACTGCCTAAAATCGTTCCCAAGGTGCGGTCGGTGTTTTTTATCTTTATTTCGGCTGTTTTAGGTTTTCCGCTCTTTATAAAAGGCTCAAATTCCTTTAGCAGAATTTTTTCGTCAACGGTTGCTTCCAACTTAAAGTCATAGAGCTGTTTTTCGTAATATTTAACAGGCTCGCCCGTAAATTCCTTTGAGGGATTTATAATATTGGCAAGGTCGATTTCCTCTGCGGCGGTCTCCTTTTTCTTTAACAGATCCACTCTGCCCACAAGCTCGTCAACTGTGCGCACGCCCAATTTTGCCATATATTCTCTTAATTCCTGCGCCACAAAACGCATAAAATTGACAACATATTCGGGCTTTCCGCAGAAACGTTTTCTCAGCTCGGGATTTTGAGTTGCAACGCCGAAGGGACAGGTGTCAAGGTTGCACACTCTCATCATGGCGCAGCCGAGAGTAACAAGGGGCGCCGTTGCAAAGCCGTATTCCTCTGCGCCCAGCAGTGCCGCCACAAGCACGTCCCGTCCCGTCATCAGCTTTCCGTCCGTTTCAATGACCACCTTATTTCTCAGGCCGTTCATAATAAGAGTCTGATGGGCTTCGGACAAGCCCAGCTCCCAAGGAAGCCCCGCATTGTAAATAGAGCTTCTGGGAGCCGCTCCCGTTCCGCCGTCATAGCCGCTGATAAGAATTACCGCCGCACCGGCCTTTGCCACGCCTGCGGCAACCGTGCCCACTCCGCATTCCGAAACAAGCTTTACGCTTATTCTTGCGTCCCTGTTGGCATTTTTTAAATCGTATATAAGCTGCGCCAAGTCCTCAATGGAGTAAATATCATGGTGAGGGGGAGGGGAGATAAGTCCCACGCCGGGGGTGGAATGGCGGGTTTTGGCGATCCAGGGGTACACCTTTTTTCCGGGAAGATGTCCGCCCTCGCCGGGCTTTGCGCCCTGCGCCATTTTTATCTGGATCTCGTCTGCGCTGTTAAGATATTCCGAGGTAACGCCGAATCTGCCCGAAGCCACCTGCTTTATCGCCGAGCAGCGGTCCTCCTTTCCGCCCTTGCTTTTCAGCCTTTCGGGACTTTCTCCGCCCTCTCCCGAGTTGGATTTTCCGTGAATGGTATTCATGGCTACAGCCAAAGCCTCGTGAGCCTCCCGAGAAATAGAGCCGTAGCTCATGGCGCCCGTTTTAAAGCGGCGGACGATACTTTCCACAGGCTCTACCTCGCTTATGTCAACGGGCTGCCCGGGGTAGTTAAAATCCATAAGTCCCCTTAAATTAACGGGGGACATTTCCTTGTTTATCAAATCGGAATACTGCTTATAAAGACCGTAATCTCCCGTTCTTGCCGCCTGCTGCAAAAGATGTATGGTTTGGGGATTGTATAAATGTTCTTCTGCGCCGCTTCTGAAATTATGGCTTCCCCTGCTGTCGAGGGCGTCGTCCGTGCCCAGTCCCAGGGGGTCGAAGGCCATGGTGTGCAGCTTGTCGGCGTTTCTCTCTATATCCTTTAGGGTAATGCCCTCTACGGGGCTTACCGTTCCCGTGAAATATGTATCCGTCACTTCCCTGCTTATGCCTATTGCCTCAAAGATCTGAGAGCCTTGATAGGACTGAATGGTGCTTATTCCCATTTTGCTTGCTATTTTTACTATGCCGTGGAGAATGGCGTTATCGTAATCGTCTACCGCCGCATAGTAGTCCTTGTCAAGCAGATCCCTTTCTATAAGGCTTTCTATGACCTCCTGCGCCAGATAAGGGTTTACCGCACTTGCGCCGTAGCCTAAAAGGGTCGCAAAATGATGTACCTCTCTCGGCTCTCCCGTTTCGAGAATCACCGCAAGGGAGGTTCTTTTTTTGGTAACAACAAGGTGCTGATGCAAAGCCGAAACGGCTAACAGCGAGGGAATGGCGACATGGTTTTCGTCTACCCCTCTGTCGGAAAGAATAAGGATATTTGCGCCGTCGCCATAGGCTCTGTCCGCTTCTAAATTAAGTCTGTTAAGGGCTTTTTTCAGAGATGTGTTTTTGTAATAAAGAATAGGTATAACCGCAACCTTAAAGCCCTCAACCTTCATATTCTTTATTTTCAGCATATCGGTATTGGTGAGAATGGGGTTATGTATTTTTATAACCTGACAGTTTTCGGGGCGTTCCTCCAAGATGTTTCCGTCCTCGCCGATATAAACCGTGGTAGAGGTAACCACCTCTTCTCTTATGGCGTCGATGGGGGGATTTGTCACCTGGGCAAAAAGCTGTTTAAAA
>DNUB01000122.1:3423-3604 GCA_003508605.1 Oscillospiraceae bacterium
GTCGATGGGGGGATTTGTCACCTGTGCGAAAAGCTGCTTAAAGTAGTTGAACAAAGGCTGAGGTTGTGAGGAAAGGGCGGCAAGGGGACTGTCCGTGCCCATGGCGGAAATACTTTCCGCTCCCGTTCTCGCCATAGGCAGTATGCCGGTCATAACGTCCTCGTAGGTGTAGCCGAAGGCC
>DNUB01000122.1:3895-4294 GCA_003508605.1 Oscillospiraceae bacterium
TCGTAGGTGTAGCCGAAGGCCTTCATAAGCCGCTTTTTATCGCCGTACTTATGATCCTCAACCTTCATATTGGGTATCTTTAAGTCCGAAAGCTTTACAAGATTGCTGTCGAGCCATTCGCCGTAGGGCTGTCTTGCGGCATAGCTTTCCTTTAACTCATCGTCGTCGATCACCCTGCCCTTAACGGTGTCAACAAGCAGCATTTTTCCCGGGCGCAGTCTTTCCTTTACCGCAATTTCGGAGGGGTCGATCTCAAGTGCGCCTACCTCCGAGGAAAGGATAAGATTTCCGTCCTTTGTTATATAGTACCTTGAGGGACGCAGACCGTTTCTGTCAAGGACCGCTCCCATAATATCGCCGTCGCTGAACAAAATAGAGGCGGGACCGTCCCAGGGCTCC
>DNUB01000122.1:4578-4716 GCA_003508605.1 Oscillospiraceae bacterium
GGGACCGTCCCAGGGCTCCATCATAGTGGCATAGTACTGGTAAAAATCACGCTTTGCCTTGCTCATAGTCTCGTTGTTGTCCCAAGGCTCGGGTATGGTTATCATAACCGCCAGGGGCAGATCCATACCGCTCATCAC
>DNUB01000122.1:5031-5185 GCA_003508605.1 Oscillospiraceae bacterium
CATACCGCTCATCACAAGAAATTCGAGGGTGTTGTCAAGCATGGCGGAATCGCTGCCCTCGGTGTTGATAACGGGGAGAACCTTGTCCAGATCTCTTTTTAAATGCTCCGATTTCATGGTTTCCTCACGGGCAAGCATCTTGTCCGCATTGCCC
>DNUB01000265.1 GCA_003508605.1 Oscillospiraceae bacterium
TGCGGGCGCAGCTCGTAAAAAATTACCAAAAGCCCAACGCAGTAAAAAAGCCCACGCAGTAAAAAACCCCACCGCAAGGTGAAAAAAACTGTTGTTAAATTCATAACGATTGTCGCAGCAGAACCCAAATAAATTAAAGTTTGACAAATTCCCCAAAAGTAGTATAATAATATTATCTATTGAATAAAACAAAGGAAAAGACAGAAAAGCTAAATACTGCAATACGGGTTTAAAATATGAAAAAATGGGTAATAAACAAACAGGACGCCTCCGCCGCAAAAAAGCTGGCAGGAGAAACAGGCTTAAGCGAATTTGCCGCAAAGCTGCTGCTGAACAGGGGAATCACGGACAGAGCGGGAGCGGAGGACTTTTTTAACTGCACGGACATTTCCGACCCCATGGAAATTGCGGATATGGATAAGGCGAAAAGGCTTATAGAAAACGCCATGGACAACGGGGATAAAATAACCGTGTACGGCGATTACGACTGCGACGGGATCACCGCTACGGTTATACTGTTTAATTACCTTGAAGCAATGGGGGCGGAAGCGGATTGGTACATTCCCAGCCGTGACGAGGGCTACGGACTTAATAAAGACGCCATAGATTACCTTGCCGAAAACGGCACACGGCTTATTGTTACGGTGGATAACGGAATTTCGGCAGTAGAGGAAGCAAGATATTTGCAGGAAAAGAACATAGACCTGATAATAACCGATCACCATCAGGTGCCCGACGTGCTTCCCGCCGCCAAAGCCATAGTCGATCCCCACCGCCCCGACGATTTCAGCAAATGCAAGGAGCTGGCGGGCTGCGGAGTCGCCTTAAAGCTTGTTATGGCATTGGAAAACGATATCGACAGCGTTATGGAAAATTGGGGAGATTTTGCCGCCATCGGCACGGTGGGAGATCTGGTTCCTCTTACAGGCGAAAACAGAAGCATAGTAAAGCAGGGACTGCGAAATCTTAATTATACCGAAAACGGAGGACTTGTTGCGCTGCTCAGACAATGCGGCATTCACGAGGAGGACGAAATTCCCTCGGTTACGGCGGCATTTACCATTTGTCCGAGGATAAATGCAGCAGGCAGATTTTCCCACCCCAAGGAAGCGGCGGAGCTATTTTTGTGCGACAATCCAGTGATGTACAATAAAATGGCGGAAAACCTGACCGTACTTAACTTTCAGCGGCAGGAGGAGGAAAAAGCCATTCTTTCGGATATAAGCAGGCAGATAGAAGAAAATCCGCTTATTATAAAGAAAAGGGTGCTGGTGGTCTGCGGAAAAGGCTGGCGGCACGGCGTAATAGGAATTGTAGCGTCAAAGCTGCTGAACAAATTCGGGAAGCCGGTTCTTGTTATCACCGAGGAGGGAGAAACGGCACGGGGCAGCGCAAGAAGCGTAGAGGGCTTTTCCCTTTTTGAAATGCTTTCGGAGCTGTCGGAGCTGCTTATAAGATTCGGCGGTCACACCAAAGCGGCGGGCTTTACCGTTGAAACCCAAAGGATCCCCGAATTTATGAATGCGGTAAACGAATATGCCGCAAAGCATAATCCCGTTATGCCCAAGGATATAATAAGGGCGGAAATGTCCCTTTCCGCAGACGAGCTTACCGTCGAAAACATAGAAAGCCTGGAATACTTTCAGCCCTTCGGAGAGGGAAATCCCTCTCCCGTATTTCACATAGGCGGCGCAAGGATAAAGGCGGTAAAACCCCTTAAGGAGGGGAAATATGTGGCCTTTACCGCAGAAATCGGCGGCAGGGATTTTAAAGCGGTCAGCTTTTCCTCCGCCTACGACGATTTCGGTTTTAAGGACGGGGATATTGCCGATTTGCTGGTAACGGCGGAAATAAACGAATATAACGGCAGCCGTTCGGTGAACCTAAGGCTGAGCGACATACGTCCCGGCGGCTTTAGGGAAGACAGATTTTTCGCCGCAGAAAACGCTTATGAAAGCCTGTGCCTTAACGAACCGATAGACCCCGCCCTTGCAAAAAGGATAATTCCCGACAGAAGGGTTCAGGAAGCGGTTTACGATACGGTAAAGAAAAGCTCCTGCCTTTCCGCCTGCGCCGACGCCGCATGCTCCATGGGAATAAATTACTGTATGTTCAGAGTTGTTGTGGATATGTTTGTAAGCGTGGGACTTATGAAAATAAACGAATTTGACAATACCGTAATATTGCAAAAGCCGGCGAACAAGGTCGATTTGGAAAACTGCCCCTTTATTCTGCACCTTAAAGAGAAACTGAAGTGAGGAATTAACGATGATCTACACCGTAGATATGCTTATCCGGCGCATAAAAAGCGGAGAAAAGCAGTATGACTTAAATAAAATAGAAGCCGCCTACGAATTTGCGGAAAAGGCTCACAGGGGACAGGTGCGCACCAGCGGCGAGCCCTATATTTCTCACCCCGTGGCGGTGGCGTATATTCTTCTTGAAATGTGTATGGATACCGACACCCTCTGCGCCGCCCTGCTTCACGATGTTGTGGAGGATACGGGGGTGGAGCTGGACGCCATAAGGAAAAAATTCGGCGAGGACGTGGCTCTTATGGTGGACGGCGTAACCAAAATAGGCAAAGTACCGTTAAATACAAAGGAGGAGCAGCAGGCGGAAAATATCCGAAAGATTCTTATGGCTATGAGCAAGGATATTCGGGTGATAATTATAAAGCTTGCGGACAGACTCCACAATATGCGCACCCTTGCCTGCCGCCCTCCCGAAAAGCAGAGAAAAACCTCTCTCGAAACCATGAGCTTTTATGCGCCCATCGCCCATCGGCTGGGTATGTATGACATTAAAGAGGAAATGGAGGATATGGCTCTTTACTATCTGGACCCCTACGGCTACAAAGAGGTGCAGAACGCCCTGAACGCACGGAAGGACAAGGGGGAGAGCTTTATAGATACCATAAAAAGAAGAATTGCCGAAAGAATTACCGACATTCAGCCGCCCCCCGTTATCGAGGGACGTGTCAAAAGCATTTACAGCATCTATAAAAAGGTGTATGTAAAGGGCAAGAATTTTGACGAAATTTACGATATCTATGCGGTAAGAGTTATTGTGCATACCATTGTCGAATGCTACAACGTTTTGGGCATAGTTCATGATATGTTCAGACCTATCCCCTATCGCTTCAAGGATTATATCGCAACGCCCAAGCCCAACCGTTATCAGTCGCTTCACACAACCGTCATAGGCAGGGAGGGCGTGCCCTTCGAGGTGCAGATCCGTACCGTTGAAATGCACAATACGGCGCAGTACGGCGTTGCCGCCCATTGGAAATACAAGGTGGGACTTAACGGCAAGGTAGCGGGAGAAAAACGCTTTGACTGGATAAGACAGATTCTTGACCAGCAGCAGGAGGCGGACGACGTAGAGCAGATTGCGGAGGCGGTAAAGGTTGACCTTGCCCCCGACGACGTATATGTGTTTACCCCTAAGGGAGACGTTATAACTCTTCCCGTGGGTTCTACGGTTATAGACTTTGCCTATTCCATTCACACCCAGGTGGGCAACCGTATGACGGGAGCAAAGGTTGGCGGCAGAATGGCAACCTTTGACTATCAGCTGAAAACCGGGGATATCGTTGAGATAATGACCACCAACAGCCCTAATTACGGACCTAACCGCCACTGGCTCGATATAGCAAAGACCAACGAAGCCAAGGCGAAAATAAGAGCATGGTTTAAAAGGGAATGCAGGGGAGAAAATATCGTAAGGGGAAAAGCCGCCTTTGCCGCAGAAATGAAGCGGTGCGGCATTCCCCTTGACGAGGAGTTTATTAAGCAGATAGCGAAAAGACAGCATTTTGATAATGCAGACGATTTTTATGCCGCAATAGGCTATGGCGGAGTAATGCTAAGCAAGATAATGCAGAAAACCAAGGAGGATTACCTTAAGCTGCAAAAGCCCGCCGAGACTCCCCCGACGGAAACGGGAATAGCCGAAGCCATCAGCAGCACAATTGCGAAAAAGCAAAGCAGCGGCGTTATCGTAGACGGCATAGACAGCTGCGAGGTGCGCTTTGCCAAATGCTGCAACCCGCTGCCCGGCGACGATATAGTGGGCTTTGTCACAAGGGGCTTCGGCGTATCTGTTCACAAGGCGGACTGTAAAAATGTTGAGGAGCAGAAAAAAAATCCCGCCAACGCAGGCCGCTGGATAAACGTAAAGTGGGCAAGCGGACAGCGTGTAAACTATCAGGCTACCCTCGACATTGTGGCGCAGGACAGAACCGCTCTTGCCGCCGATATTACCCTGGCAATAGCCGCCAGCCGCATTCCCATTCACGAGCTTAACGCCCATAACCTGAAAAACGGAAACGCCAATATTTCCCTTACCGTGGAGATAAGCGGAGTGGAGCAGCTTAAAAATATTATTTTAAAGCTGAAAAAAATCGACGGAGTCGTCTCGGTGGAAAGAACGGGAAAGTAAACGGGAAGACAGAGGTAAAACAATGACAATAACAAAGCTTACATTAGGTCCTATCGACGTAAACTGCTATATACTGAAATATTCGGAAAACAAGGCGGCAATAGTCGACCCCGGCGACAAGGGAGAGGCAATAGCGGCGGAGCTTGAAAAACAAGGGCTTGTTCCCGAAAAAATTCTCCTTACCCACGGTCATTTCGACCATATGGGAGCGGCGGCTTTTCTAAAGGAAAAATACAAAATCCCCCTTTATATAAGCGAAAAGGACAACGCTATGCTGAATGACAGAGAAAAGTCAGGGGCATTTCTCGCCCCCTTTTTAAAATTTAACCCCGTAACTGCCGACGGATTTCTAAAGGAAGGGGATATAATAGAATTGGGGGAAAGCAAGCTAAGGGTTATGGAAACCCCCGGTCACAGCGAGGGCAGCGTATGCTTTATGGGCGAGGATTTCATTATGGCGGGGGATACGATCTTTAACGGCTCCGCAGGAAGAACAGACTTATATTCGGGAAACGGTCAAAAGCTTATGCAGTCGCTGAAAAGGCTTGCAAGGCTGGAAAAAAACTACAGGCTGTACTGCGGTCACGGCGGCGACACGGAGCTTGAAAGGGAAAAAAGCTTCAATCCCTTTTTGGATATATAGTTTTAGAAAAACGGCTCAGGTTGGAAAATCGGCTCTTTGAAAAGAGTCTACTTCGAAACTTGGATTGAATTTATTAACAGTGGTTTTCACCTTGCGGGGGGTACTGCGTTGGCTTTTTGAACTGCGTTTGGCTTTTTGGTAATTTTTACGTCCTGCG
>DNUB01000039.1 GCA_003508605.1 Oscillospiraceae bacterium
TACACGGTTTATTTTTCATAACCTATGATACGGAAAACTATACCGTAATTGTTGCCCAGCGAGGTTTATGAATTCCAGTTTGTCGAGCGAATTAAAGCAGTTATTCATTCTGAAATTCCACCGCACTCTCAAAATTTATAACCCCATTGATATGCCGCACCTCATCAACACACATTGCATGAAGCTCCTGCATAGTATCTTCATCAACATCATTCGCCGCCGCAACCGCATGAGCAACCTTTCCAAGCTCCACGGCGATTTTGAAAAGATTTCTGTTGATCCTCTGCTCCGCTCCATGCACCACAGCGTCCACCGAAGATGTAATCCTCGGCGACAAATAATTTACGTTGTCCTCAGATTTTAAAAATCCGATATAAAAATTTATCGCTTTTTCTATAAATTCACTTTTTGACTTGCAGTTATCGCCTGCATATAACTCATCAACGCTCTCCATAGTAGCAGGAAGCAGCCATAAAGGAAACTTTATCTTGTTGGCAAAAGAAAAGCACAACTCCTCAGTTTTTCCTTTTTCACTGCTGTTTTTCCTTTTCTGCAGCTCCGATTTTTTTGATTTTTCCAAATTACAACTCCTTTCTCAAAACTCATAATTTCCTATTGCGGCGGGCCTTGCCCGACGCTGTTATCGGGGCGGAACACCGCCCCTTTAACTTGCATCGAATTCATACTTTCCAACCACCCCCACCCCTGTCCATCCACCACTCCGAAACCACCTCCAAAACCGCCCAAATTTTCTCGCAAACGGTGCGGAGGTAAAACTACCCTACCTCTGCGCCAAAATCGCACACGCTGCGTCACAGCCGCCAACAAATCGGTCAAGCATTGCCGGTTGGCTTCACAACAATGTTTTTCGGCTTAGTCGCACTCTGCTGCCTTGCCTCCATATCAATAAAATCCCGAACATTCTGCGGTACTGACTTGATATAGAGCTGCTCCGCATATTTGGACATTTCTTCCTCAAGCGAGGAATTTTTCTGTCCCAAATACATCTTCAGCGCAAGCACTTTTTTGTCCTCAAGTGCAATTGTAACCGTATTTTTCATAGCCCTCACCTCTCAAAAACAAATAAATGTCATGCCCATATCCTGTTGCACCTCGCTTTGCTCAATGCTTTCGGGAACAGCAAATTGTTGTACATATTTTTCGCATAGATCGTCGGGCAGAGAACAGAAATCCTCGTCGCCGATTCCACAAATAAAGAATGTTCCCGCCACAATTCTGTCGCCGAATCTGCGGTTGCCCTCCAACCCGATCACCTTTGCCTCCTCATTCCCAACCATAACAGTGCGCGAATCATCGAGATAATATATAGGCTCGATTAACCCGCCGACCGCATCGTGTAAGGACTGATAATCATCGCCTATCTCGGTTACATAAGCAGGCTTATTAGGCTCTACCATTACTACTTTCATGCTGTACCTCCTTTTTGAATTAAAAAAATTTTAGCTGAAAATCCTCTATAGGTTCGTCCTCGGTTTCGGAAATATCTTCTGCCAAGCGGCTTTACGAGAGGATTTCTTCAATATTCTCCTGCTCCGTTTCGTCAAATTCTTCCTCTGCCATGTCCTCAAATTCTTCCTCGTCCTCGGCTTCGTAATCGAATAACCTCTCGTTTACATTTTCGGAAAATTGGAGAGAGCGAATCCTTTCAGCGGCAGAACGGAAGCTGTCAAGGTATCTTTCGGGGTTATCGTAACGCCTCATTGTTAGCAAATCGTCCTCCGCAACAGCCCTGCGAATGTTCTCGGCGTATCCGATTATTGCTGGAATACAAAGCCTTTTCAGCTCTTTTTCGGAAAGACTTTTTGACTGCTCACGAACGAATTTAAGGTTTTTGTCCGCATCAATAATCGCCATAGACTTTCGAGCATTTTCACGAATTTCATCGGGACGAGCAATATAATCTCTCGGCACTTCGGGCGGAATTTTTCTGTAATAAGCGTCTGGCAAAAGAAATATCGTGTTTTCTTTTTCAATTTTTCTTTTGCAGTTTATGATTTGTGTTCTCAGCAAGGAAAGGTTCGTGCCGTCGCTCCAAGACGGATCAGAACCTCCATGCTCATAAAAATGCTCCCACCGCTTATAGAGATTTTCGAGTTCCGAACCGTAGTCAAACGCTTTTCCCCTTTTGCTCATAACGACATCACGGGCGACTGTATTTCGTCCTGCTCCTGTTCTTGCAGTTGAGACTGCGCAAGCACTAATTCCTGTTTGTTATAGCAGTAAAGATAGCAGTCGTAACCCTGTCCCGGCTGACAGCGAAGGAGAAAAATATTTTTGTCCGTTTCAACGGAAAAGCCATGTGCCTCTCCCAATGCAAGGCTCGAATTATTTCCGCAGGCTATTTGCATTTCGCTCCTGTTTCTCAGCAGTCCGTCCTTCCTAAGCCTGTTTACTACCTCGTTCAACTCGGTCTTGAAAGCACTGTCATTCATATCCTCACGGTTGCCCCACCATGTTGTCCAAAACTCGCTGCCGCTGCCAAAGTCCATTCTCACATGACCTATGCAGGCGTTTCGCAAAGCGGGTTCGCAGTCAGAATAGAACAAGGATTTCTGTGAACTATCTGCACATTTCAATTCATATTTCATAACATCTCTACCTCCATCGCAATCGTTTCTTCTTCCTCCGAATCGGGCAGAACAATCCCGTCATAGGCCAAAACGGGATCATACTCGGAGGGAATCACATAGTACCCGTTAATGAACATACCGCCCTCCCGCTCCTGCATGAGCGCACCTACCTTTTCACGGTCAAGCAGATCATAAAGTTCATACGGGATTTCCTCCAGCTCTTCAAGAAAATCATTGTCAAGCACGATTTCTCCGTATTCCTCAACATTTTTGCAAGGGTAAACGGGAACGGTTTCCAGTCCGTAGGTGCGGTTTATCGCTTCGCAGATATTCTCAGGCAGCTCGGACACCAAGGCTCGGTAAGCGCAAATTTGTGTTTGATCTCTGCCGATTTCTTCTACTCTTTTCGCCAAAAAGTTAAGCTCGGCAAAATTTGCATTTTCAGCAAATTTCGCACCGTTCAGTTCGGGTATCTCCTTACAATTCCCGATTTTAAACATCATATTACCAGCCGACTCTATCAGCTTTAAAATCCGATTTTGTTCGGCTTCACTGACGGGAAGGTCTATATAATCGGACCATTCCCGGCTGTCCATTGATATTTCAAAACCCATATTTTTTCCTTTCG
>DNUB01000168.1 GCA_003508605.1 Oscillospiraceae bacterium
CTTTCAGTCAAGAATTAGTATAATACCGATCGGGCAACAATACAGTATAGCAGGAAGGAGCGTTACCATGCCAAACCATAATTTAGGACGGCTCACCGAGGATATTAAAAGGGAAATTTCCGCAGCAATGCCCCAGCTTACCGACAAGCGCATTTCGGAGGGCTTTGTAACGGTTACCCACGTGGAGCTTACCAGCGATTTAAGCTACTGCAAGGTAATGGTAAGCGTTATGGGCGGAGAGGAAAAAACCGATGAGGTTATTTCGGTTTTGCAGAAGGCGGAGGGCTTTTTCAAAAAAAGAATAAACGCAAGAATAAAAATGAGGAAAATGCCCGAAATTATTTTTATTGCAGACAACACTCTCGATTATTACGAGAAAATCGACAGGATAATAAGCAAGCTGCCTCCCGCCGCAGAGGAAAGCACAGATAACAATAGCTGAAGGTAACCTCCGAAGGACGTCTCCGAAAATTCTGCCCGGACAAAAACGGTTTTTGGAGTTACCGCAAATTACAAGAAAGGCGTAAAGCATGAACAATCTTAACAGGGCTGCCAACATTTCCTTGGAGGAGGCGGCAAAATTTCTTCTTTCAAAGGACCGCATTCTCATTCTTTCCCACGCTAACCCCGACGGAGACACCTTCGGCTGCTCCTACGGGCTTTGCGGTGCACTTCAGAAATTGGGGAAAAGTGTTAAAATAGCCTGTGCCGACCCTTTGCCCGCTAATTTCTTTCATTTAAAGGAAGCGGTAAGGGAGCAGGATTTCGAGGAGGAAACCGTCGTTTCGGTGGATATTGCGGACAAATCCCTTTTGGGCGGGCTGGAAAAGCTTTACGGCGATAAAGTTGACCTTGCCATAGACCATCATCTTTCCCACGTCCCCTTTGCAAGGCTCAGATATGTGGACGATGAAGCGGCTGCCTGCTGCGAAATCGTTTATGATCTGATAAAGCTTTTGGGAGCGGAGATCGACAAAAATATAGCGCAGTGCGTTTATACGGGAATAGCCACGGATACGGGCTGCTTTAAGTACGCAAATACCACAAGGCTCACCCATATAAAGGCAGGGGAGCTTATGAATTACGGCTTTGACTGCGGGGAGCTGAATTACCGCCTTTTTGATATGAAATCGAGAGCGAGGATCAAGCTGGAGCAGTTTATGCTGGCGCATCTGGATTTTTTCGCAGAGGGAAAGGGCGCAATCGTAGCCTTGAACAAGGAGCTGCTGAACAATGTTGACAGCGAGGACATTAACGGCATTTCCGCTCTCCCAAGAATGATAGAGGGCGTGGATGTGGGAATTGTCCTAAAGGAAAAGGAGGACTGCTGGAAGGCGTCTATGCGCTCCCTTAAAGCGGACGTTCAGAAAATCTGCAAAAAATTCGGCGGCGGGGGACATCTTAATGCGGCAGGCTGCTCCTTTAAAAATATGACTGCGGAGGAAATCACCGAAAAAATCAAGGCGGCGGTTTGCCGGGAATTGGGCTCGGAAACGGCAGAGCAATAAACATACGGAATAATTCACCGTTTATTGCGGCAAAAGGAAAAACAACTGCAAAAAGGTAAAAAATGAACGGAATAATTTGTATTTACAAGGAAAAGGGAATGACCTCCTTTGATGTGGTGGCGCAGATAAGGAGGATATTCGGCACGAAAAAGGTAGGGCACGGCGGCACTCTCGATCCTATGGCGGAGGGGGTTTTGCCTGTTTTTATCGGAAATGCCACTAAGGCGGCGGATTTCTGCCCCGACAACACCAAGCAGTATATTGCGGGCTTCAGATTCGGAATCACCACCGATACGCAGGATATAACGGGAAAGATTTTGTCCGAAAACCATGTTTATGTAAGCCGAAACAAAATGATGATGATAGAAAGAATGTTCACCGGGGAGCAGACGCAGATACCTCCCATGTATTCGGCGGTAAAGGTAAACGGGCAAAAGCTGTACGATCTGGCACGCAGGGGCGAAACGGTCGAACGAAAGCCTCGGCATATAAATATTTACGAGCTGAAAATAAGAGAATATAAGGATAACGAGGGTGAAATGCTGGTCACCTGCTCAAAGGGTACTTACATACGCACCCTTATTAACGATATAGGGGAAAAGCTCGGTGCGGGAGCGGTTATGACAAGACTTATCCGCACAAAATCCGGGTCTTTTACTATTGACGAAAGCTATTTTCTTTCCGATTTGGAGGGAAAAACCCGAGAGGAATTGCAAAGCATGCTCACACCTCTTGAAAAGCTTTACGAACAGCTGCCCAAGGCGCATTTGGACGCAGAGCAGACAAGGCTTTTCAAAAACGGCGCAGTACTTGACGCAGACAGAATACGCTTTGACAAAATTTATGATATGGGCTATTATATTGAGGACTGCGACGGCATATTCGTGGGTTTGGGCAAGATAAATCCCGATCACTCCTTAAAGGTGGAAAGAAGATTTAACACAAAGGATACGGAGGACGGTGCCGACGGTAAAAAGGAAGGAAGCTCCGACAAATCCGAGGAAAGCGGTCCCCAGTTAAAGGAAGAACCGGGCAAGGCCGCCGAAGAAAGCAAAAACAAGAATGCGGAAGGGAATGCAGAGGGCGGAGAAATCTCTGAAAAATAAGTTTGGGCGTCTCATAACCGATTTGAAAAGCAAAAGCGTGATGGTATGCTTTTGCACGGCAAGACTGTTAGAGGCTCCCATAGGAATATGAGCTATGAAAGATATTACAACAACCGGCTGCAGGGAAAAAAGCGCAGCAGCCTTGGGTTTTTTTGACGGACTCCATTTAGGCCATATCGAGGTAATAAAGCGGGCGTTGGAAAAGGAAGAGCTTCGCTCGGTGGTATGCACCTTTAACAACAAAACAATGCTGCCTAAGTTTAAGGAAAGGCAGGATATCATTTCCTATGAGCTTAAGACGGATTTTCTGGCAAAAATGGGACTTGATTATATTTATGCTCCCGATTTTGCGGATATAAGGGAATTGTCCGCCGAGGAATTTGTGGAGGAAATCATTGTAAAAAAGCTTAACGCAGGCTTTGTCGCCTGCGGCTACGACTTCCGCTTTGCAAAAGGGGGAAACGCCGACGCAGGGGAGCTGGCAAGGCTTTGCGCCCAAAGGGGGATAGAAGCGGCGGTAGTTCCTGCGGTAAAGGTAAGAGGCGAGCCCGTAAGCTCCACCGCCATACGGGAGCTTATTAAAAAAGGGGACGTAAAGGGGGCTAACGAGCTTTTGGGCTATGAGCTTCCCTTTGAATCGGAGGTGGTAAGAGGAAAGCAAAACGGCAGAAGAATCGGCTTTCCCACCATAAATCAAATTATCCCCGAGGGTGCGGTTTCTCCCAAAAACGGCGTTTATAAAAGCTGGACCGTGCTGAACGGACATAATTTTCCCTCTATCACCAATATAGGCGTTAAGCCTACCGTTGTTCTTGAAGAAGGAGAGCGGCGCACCCCGATTACGGAAACTCATATAATAGGATTTTCGGGCGATCTTTACGGACAAAGGGTAAGGATTGTTTTCAGGGAATATATTCGGGAGGAAAAGCGGTTCGACAGCATGGATAAGCTGGCGGAGCAGCTGGAAAAGGATAAAAGGGCGGCTTGTTCCCTTTCCGATTATCGGAGAAGATAACCTATTTCTTTTTAAAATTTCACCCGATTGTCACAGTTAAATTGTAAAATATCACAGGGCATTTCAGGGGATGGGCAGGCTCTGACGGAGAGGTACAAGCATATTATGATACGCCGCAGCCCTGCGGCGGCGGAAAGGATAAGAAAAATGATCGAGGTAAAAAATCTCACCAAGCAATACGGCAGCAAGCTTGCCGTAAACAACATTTCTTTTTCGGTGGGGGAGGGAGAAATTTTAGGCTTTTTAGGACCTAACGGCGCAGGAAAATCCACCACCATGAATATGCTTACGGGCTATATCTCCTCTACCTCGGGAACGGCCTGCATAAACGGCATAGACATTTTAGAGGACCCTATAGCCGCAAAAATGCACATAGGCTATCTTCCCGAAAAACCGCCCGTTTACGGCGATATGACGGTTATGGAATATCTGCGCTTCGTATACAGCCTTAAAAAGAGCAAGCTGCCCAGAGAAAGCCATTTGGCGGAAATATGCGAGCTGGTGGGGATAAACGAGGTGAGAAAACGCCTTATCCGCAATCTTTCAAAGGGATATCAGCAGCGTGTGGGCTTTGCGCAGGCATTGGTGGGAAATCCCGGCGTGCTTATTCTCGACGAGCCTACCGTGGGTCTTGACCCTAAGCAGATAATTGAGATACGAACTCTTATAAAGAAGCTGGGAAAAAATCATACCGTTATACTTTCCTCCCACATTCTTCCCGAAATACAGGCGGTTTGCGACAGAATCGTGGTTATCAGCAGAGGCAGCATTGTGGCAAACGATTCCACCGACGCCTTAGCGAAAAATATGTCCTCCGACCATAAGCTGGTAATTCGTGCCGAGGGCGGCAGCGAGGACGTGAAAAAGCTCCTTTCCTCCATTCCGGGAATGGACAGGGTTTTCGTCAACAGGGAAGCCGAGCCGGGAGTTTATGAATACTATCTTGAAGCGGCTCAGGGCAAGGATCTGCGGCGTGAGATATCCAAAAAGCTCTCCTCCCGAAACTATCCCCTGCTGATGATGAAGTCCAACGAGCTTTCCTTGGAGGAAATATTCCTGAAGCTTACCACAGGCGACAATTACGGCGGCGTGGATAAGTGATTTTATTTTGGCTTTTCCGTCTGATGTTAAGCGATGAAAAAAATTCGGGAATAAAGCCGTTATCAAAAATATATTAACCGATAAAGAGAGGTTTTTGTAATGTTTGCAATTATGAAGCGAGAGCTTTTATCCTATTTCACTTCCCCGCTGGGCTATGTGTTTGTGGCGGTGTATTACTTATTTTCGGGACTGTTTTTGTTCCTCTTTACTTTATCCTATCAGTCCGCCAATATGGAAACGGTTTATACGGGAATGTTTTTCGTTATGATGATTATGATCCCTATTTTAACCATGCGCCTTATGGCGGAGGAAAACAGGCAGAAAACGGATCAGCTTCTGCTGACCTCCCCGGTAAGCCTGCCAAGGCTGGTTATAGGCAAGTTTTTGTCCGCCTTTGC
Source organism: Oscillospiraceae bacterium (assembly GCA_003508605.1). GTDB lineage: Bacteria > Bacillota > Clostridia > Oscillospirales > Ruminococcaceae > Ruminiclostridium_E. The sequence continues at coordinate 5,129 of DNUB01000168.1, forward strand.
CATTCTTTTGGTCTGCACCCTGATCTTTCTTGTGTACGGACTGGTGTTAAGCGGCTTTGCCAAGGTGAATTGGGCTATCATTTTAGGCAATATCTTCGGTATGCTGCTTATGGGCTCGGTGTTCATCGCTTCGGGGCTGTTTATCTCCACCCTTACCGAAAATCAGATGATCGCCGCAGTGGGCAGCATCGGACTTAATATCGGTTTTATACTTATCGACTCCTTTGCTTCGGTAATGCCTGCTAAATTCCTTCAGGAGCTTTTCAGCTCGCTTTCCTTTTTCGGCAAGTACAGCCAGTTTACCTTAGGTGTGTTCAGCGTTTCAAACATATTCTTTTTCTTAAGCGTCATTTTCATTTTTATTTTCCTTACCGTAAGGGTGTTGGAAAAGAGAAGATGGGCTTAAGGGCTTAGGAAGAATTACTTTGTTAGGAGGTTAAAATGGCTAATAACAACAAAAATGTAAATAAAGAAAATCAGCTTGAAGAGACGGAGAAGCAGGCTTCCGCCAAGCAGACCGACGCTTTGGATAACGGCGTCGAAATCTCCGACGAAAAAAATCCCGAAAAGGAAGCCCCCTCAAAGGAAAAGGCAAAGCGGGGAGGGATTTCGGGAAAAGGCAAAAGAATCAGACACGGAGCTTTGTCGGTGGTATTTACCGTTATTTTCGTGGCGGGAGTGGTGCTTTTGAACGTTATATTTAATATGCTGCTGGACCGCTTTGACGTGGCGGCGGATCTGTCCGACAAGTCCGTTTATTCCATAACGCCCGCTACCTCGGAGTATATTGCAAAAATAGAGGACGATATTACCATTGTGGTGGCGGAAAAGGAAAGCGATTTTTTAAACGCTGCCGTAAACGACTCCTCGTCCACCATACAATACGGTCAGCAGGTAAGTCAGATCCTTAAAGCCTTTGCGGCGGCCAATCCGCATATCAGCGTTGAATATAAAAGCCTGGACGACAACCCTACCTTCTATTCCAAATACGGTGCGACTCTTTCGGCAAGAAGCATTATAATCGAATCCAAAAATACGGGAAGAAACAGAATCATAACCGCCAACGACTACTTATCTCCCAAATATTATTTTAACGGAAACGAAATCAGCTCCACCGAATATTCATATTACTATCAGATGGGTATGGCAAGCTCGGGACGTTTGAGCATGGAGTTTTTTGCGGCGGCTGAGAGCAGTCTGCTCACCTCGGTTATGATAGTCACCAACGAGGATCCTGTTAGAGTCGGATATATCGACGGAGATTACAGCTGCTCCGAGCCGAAGGCACTTAACGATCTGCTGGAGGCGAACGCTTATACCGTTGAGGGAATTAAGCTCACTAATGCGGAAAAGATAGACCCCGACATTGACTTTCTGATAATTGATGCGCCTATTTACGATTTCAGCAACGACGACATAAACAAAATCGACGTATGGCTCGACAACGGCGGAAAATACGGCAAAAATATGTTTTTTGCGGCAGCCGCCACAATAGACACAAAGGATCTGCCGAACCTTACCTCCTATCTTAAGGATTGGGGAATTTCCCTTGAATCGGGCTATGTTTATCAGACTAACACCGATTACGGCTCTATCCAATACCCCACCTACCAAAGGCTTGAAATACAGGAAAGCGACTACAGCACCGGCATAGACACGGTGACCAAAACCACACAGGGAGACGGCTTAAAGCCCATTACCCTGCTGTTTGAGGAGGAATCCAACTATATAACCGCCTCCTTGGTTTCCTCTTACGGCGGCGCAGTTATCGCTCCCTTTGATATGGAGGGCTTCGACCCCTCAAAGGCAGAGAAGTCGGGGGCGTTTACGGTAGTTGCGGAATCGGGCAAAACCCGATACGAGGGGGTAGACCCCTTCAGCAGCCGTATTTTTGTGGCGTCGAGCCATTTCCTTATCGACCAAAGCTTCCTTCAGGGCAGCGGAATAAACAACTCCGATTTGTTCCTTAATATATTCAACACCGCCAGCGGCAAGGAGGAGGTTGAAATTACGGTAAAGCCTCAGTCCTTTGCGCAGGAAACCTTTGAGATCACCGGAACGCAGGCAAAGGCAATAACGGCCGTTTTTGCGGTGATCGTTCCCTTGACCGTCATTGCTGCGGGCGTTGTGATTATTGTAAGAAGAAAGAGAAGATAATCAAAATCAGATGTCACCGACTGAAAGACTGAATGTCACCCGCCGCAAGAGGCGGGTGACATCCGGATTTTGATTCAATGA
>DNUB01000165.1 GCA_003508605.1 Oscillospiraceae bacterium
GCGACTTTTCAGATAGCCCCTAGTTTGGGGAGCAATAATCCTTAATCATCTTTACAAACAGCATTTCAGCAAAACCGCAGCCGTCGCTTCGTCAAACCGACTTGCTGTATGAATATAGCGGCAGTGGATTTTTGCGCAGAGGCAGCCCCTTGCATATTTGTTTGAAAGATAATTTAGAATTACGGCATTTCAAGGAAATATTGCGACACATAGCGGCAAGGAAAAATCGCACATGGCAGGGCGGATAACTAAAGTGGTCTGTCGCCCGATAAGGAGAACTACGCAGCTGTGCGTGATTTGAATTGCCGATATGTGCTGCGGTATTTTCTTGGATTGCTATAGTATAAGCAGAGATCACAGCTTGTTTTGTAGCATTTTATGCGGACAGGGGCGGAAGTAGAACGAAAAATGACAAAAAATCATACAATTGCTCCGATGGCACGAATTTCAAGACGCCGTTTTTTTACAGCTTGCAGCCAAAAACAAAAATCGGGCTACAGACTTGATTTTAAGGCTGTATAGCAGTTTAGGGGGAAACTCTGATGGTTTCCCCTAATACCCCTTTCATTCCGAAACGGAAATGATCGGGCTTTTTAGACGGTCCTTCCAAAAGCGGTCAAAAATCCGCATGTCATTCCTGCAAGCAATCAAAATAATCGCATAATTTAAAAGCACTTGCTTCCTTGAAATTTTCTGTAAAAGCAACACTTTTCCCTGAAAATCCCTTGACATTTGTAAAATTCTGGGTTATACTATTATACTGTATCATAATGGATGTATATGTATTTCAGAGGATTTCATTTGCCGACAAGGGTTGACAAAAACCGCTGAAATAAGGCATCAGTGTTGAATTAAGGAGTGATAGAGCCAATGGTAAATGTCAAGGATGTGCAGTTTGGCAAAACCACCAGAAAAAGCTTTTCGAAAATCGATGAAGTTCTTGAAATGCCGAACCTTATCGAAATTCAGAAAAAGTCCTATCAGTGGTTTCTCGACGAGGGTATCAGAGAGGTATTCAACGATGTGGCGTCAATTACCGATTCAAACGGTAAGCTGACATTGAGCTTTGTTGATTATACCATAGACGATACTCCCAAGTACACCATCAGCGAATGCAAGGAGCGAGATGTTACTTATGCCGCTCCCTTGCGTGTTAAGGCACGACTGAAAAATGAGGAAACGGGCGAAATTTCCGAAAACATTATTTTCATGGGCGATTTTCCGCTTATGACCGACAGCGGCACATTTGTCATCAACGGTGCGGAAAGAGTTATCGTATCGCAGTTGGTGCGCTCCCCCGGTGTTTACTACGGCTTTGACTATGATAAAACAGGCAAAAAACTGTTCCATTCGACGGTAATCCCTAACAGAGGTGCGTGGTTGGAGTATGAAATGGACAGCAACGATATTTTCTATGTCCGTATCGACAAAAACCGCAAAATCCCCGCAACTACCCTTATCCGTGCTTTGGGAAAGGGTACGGACGACGATATAGTGGATATGTTCGGCGAGGACGACAGAATACGTGCCACGATAAATGAAAAGGATACCACCAAAAATACCGAAGAGGCTCTCCTTGAGGTGTACAAAAAGCTCCGTCCCGGCGAGCCCCCCACCGTTGAATCGGCACAGAACCACCTGAACGCACTTTTTTTCGATGCAAAACGCTACGATCTCTCACGCTTCGGCAGATATAAATACAATAAAAAGTTAGGCGTGGCTTCCCGTATTGCGGGACAAAAGCTTGCGGCTCCCGTAGTCAACCCCTTTACGGGTGAAATTATGGCGGAGGAGGGCGAGTTCATAAAGCTTGACAAGGCTAAGGAAATCGAGCAGGCAGGCGTTATGGAGGTCATCCTTTCCGCAGAGGATAAAGAGGTTAAGGTTATCGGCAACGGAATGGTTGACATAAAGCCTTACCTTCCCGAAGGCATTAACCCTCTCGATTACGGCATAAACGAAAAAGTCAGCTTCCCCGTTTTAAAGGAAATTTTAGATACAACGGAATCCGAGGAGGAGCTTAAAAACGCTTTAGCGGAAAATGCCGACAAATTAGTGCCCAAGCATATTATCGTTGACGATATTTTCGCAACGGTAAGCTATTTCATCAATCTTTGCGAGGGCATCGGAAGCATTGACGATATCGACCATTTAGGCAACAGAAGAATCCGTTCGGTAGGTGAGCTGCTTCAGAATCAGTTCAGAATCGGCTTTGCCAGAATGGAAAGAGTTATCCGTGAAAGAATGGGACTTCAGTCTCAGGAAAAGGAAAAGGTTTCTCCCGGAAGCCTTATCAATATCAGACCCGTTGTAGCCGCCATCAAGGAGTTTTTCGGCTCCTCCCCCCTGTCTCAGTTTATGGATCAGAACAATCCCTTGGCGGAGCTTACACACAAAAGACGTCTTTCCGCACTGGGTCCCGGCGGCTTGTCACGTGACAGAGCGGGATTTGAGGTTCGTGACGTACACTATTCCCATTACGGCAGAATGTGTCCCATTGAAACCCCGGAAGGTCCTAACATCGGACTTATTTCCTATCTTGCTTCCTTTGCCCGAATTAACGAATACGGCTTTATCGAAGCTCCCTACCGCAAGGTAGACAGGGAAACGGGAATCGTTACCGATGAGGTTGTTTATATGACCGCTGATGTGGAGGATCTCTACATTGTTGCGCAGGCTAACGAGCCATTGGACAAGGAGGGACATTTTGTACGTCCCCGTGTTACCGCACGTCACAGAGACGAGATACTTGAAGTCGCCAGAGAAAAGGTCGACTATATGGACGTATCTCCCAGAATGATGGTATCTGTGGCTACCGCTATGATTCCCTTCCTCGAAAACGACGACGCAAACCGTGCCTTGATGGGCGCAAATATGCAGCGTCAGGCGGTACCTCTTATGGTTACCACGAACCCCGTTGTAGGCACCGGTATGGAGTACAAGGCTGCCGTTGACTCGGGAGTATGCGTTCTTGCAAAGGAGGACGGCGTCGTTACCAAGGTAACGGCGGACTGCATTACTATCTACTCCGAAGCCACAGGCAAGGACCGCAAGTATGAGCTTATAAAGTTCAAGCGTTCAAACCAAGGCACATGTATTAACCAAAGACCTATTGTAAACAAGGGCGAAACCGTTAAGAAGGGCGACGTTATCGCCGACGGTCCCGCTACGAGCAACGGCGAGATCAGTTTAGGCAAAAATGCTCTTATCGGATTTATGACCTGGGAGGGCTACAACTAC
>DNUB01000193.1 GCA_003508605.1 Oscillospiraceae bacterium
TTCTCATTCGGCGGTCGCCGAATGACGGTTTCGCCGTGCGGATTTTTGCTCAGCAATGTTTTTTCTTGTATTTTTTGCGGGGTTTGCTTTTCGGCATTTGTTGGTGCTATCATTAAAATCGTTGTGCGGGGTGGGATTTGGGGCGGCTTTCACAATATTGTGGCTTATTCCTTTTTCCTGTCCCTGTTCTTATAACACTTTTTACGTTTTGTAGAAAAATCTCCTATTCCGTCGTCTCGTCGCTGTAATATTCCCTTGATTTATCGTCATAGTCGAAATCGTCGTCGTAAAAATCCGTACATTCGCCGCCGCAGTATCTGCAGTAAAAATAGATCTCGTCAAGCTCGTCGTTACGGAATCTTCTGACTTCCGAACGGTCAAGCCGCCTTCCGCAGCAGCTGCAAAAATATTCGCCCATAGCCTATATTGTTCTTTAACCGAACTGCAGACAAAGTCCGCAGCTCGGTTCTGCGGTGCTTTATACTAATTTCAGTCAGGAATTAGTATTAGTACCACAGGGCACAATGCCGCCAAAGAAATACGTTCAATACAAATCCCGGTCAAATTACCGATTTTGCCCACCGCCTTTTAAGCGTCAAACTGTAGATCGGTCTGTTGTTTGATCGGAGACTGGTATTAAACAAGCTCCTCCTTTCCTATTGGTTTTGTACATTGTTCAATAACGGCTGCATATCTGATAGAGATACACAGCTTGTAAAAATGTTACAGTATAATCAACAATGTGTTATATATTGCCCTGATTATACTGTATTCAAGGATCTTCAAGATTAGAAACCGGTCCTTTTGTATCTTTAATCGATACACATATGCTATCACAAATTTTTGTCTCAGTCAATAGGTTGTATCTTAATTCTATATTTTTCACAAATTTCTCTTGACAAAAGTGTATAAATATGATACAATCAGGTCAGTAAAAGCCGGTTAGGATTCAGCAAAAAACCGTTATGCTCGGAAAATGTTGCTTCTCCCCAACCGATTCTTGAAGCTTTTTGCACCGACACCTTGAAGGACAAGGAGGTGGGCGGCAGGAAATGCGGGCATTTAAGGATTTCCGAGGAATTTCCGACGAAGTATTCAGGCGGGGGCAAGCAGAAAAATACAAGAGTTGGCGAGGGAGCAATATTGTCGTGTGAGTAACAGAGCAAACGGTCATAAAAATGAAAGGGTGTGTACAAATGGCTGACATCGGAAAGTATATCAGGCAGTTAAGAAACGAAAAAAAGCTTACTCAGGAGGAATTGGGGGAGCTTTTGGGCGTTCAGAAGGCGGCGGTGCAAAAATGGGAATCGGGTGCGGTGAAGAATCTTAAAAGGGAGACCATTAAGAAGCTGTCGGAAATTTTTGCGGTTTCTCCCGGAAATTTCATAACCAACGAGGCGGACCGCCCCAATATTTCCGCCGTTTATTCAGACGAGATCCGCAAAATACCCGTTTTCGAAAGCGTTTCCGCGGGCTTCGGCACTTATGCGGATTCAATGGTGGCGGACTATATCCCCATGTTTATAAAAAATCCCGCCGAAGCTCCCTTGCTGATGGGCATCAGGGTTCAGGGCGACAGTATGTATCCCACCATCGAGGACGGAGACATAATAATCGTGCGCCGTCAATCCTCCGTAGACAGCGGCAGCATCGCAGTAATGCTTATAGACAACGAGGACGGAGTGGTAAAAAAGGTTGAGTACGGAAGGAACTGGATAGATCTGGTTTCCATCAATCCCATGTACCCAAAAAGGCGTTTCGAGGGAGAGGACATTACAAGACTCAGGGTTATGGGGCTTGTGAAGCAGGTCATTAAAGAGCTTTGACGGACGGCGGCAGGCGGCGGGGGGGCTTTAAAAGGAGCTGCCCCGGCTTCCGACAAAGCAAAAGCCCCTTTTCATTCGCTGCTTTTTTCGGCGGCGGAGGCGTTGCTTTTTTATGGCAAAATCGGCTGTAAAAAAAGAAAAATAATGTTTAAAGCTGTAAAACCTGCTCCAAAACAGTTGAAAAAGCTTAATAAATGTGATATACTAATAAAGTATCGGAAAAAAGATATTAGAAAAGCATAAGATGAATCTATATTGTATCAAATTTTAAGCAGTCAGGATAAACTGAACAACGTTCAGTTTACAATTTACCAAGAAAAAGACAAAAAACAACAGGAAAGGAGTTCCGACTATGGAACCAAAAAACCAGCTTCCTTGGATAATTTTCGATTTAAACGAGCAGCTCTATGCCATAAGCACCAATATGGTAACGGGCATACTCCAATTTCCTCCCATAACGCCCATAGCCAACGCTCCCGATGTTTTTTTGGGGGTCGCCAATATAAGAGGCGACGTTGTTCCGATTCTTGATCTTAAATGTCTTCTTAAAATAAAGGATCTGAGAAACGACGTAGAGATAGCCCTGACCGCCCTTAACTATAAGCTCGGCGGCATTGAGGACTATTTGGCGGAAATGCGCCGCTGTACGGAGAAAAACGAACGCTTTTCCGTTTCGGCGGATTATTTCGGCGATAAGATAAATTTAAAGGCGTTTGCCGAAAATTCCCAAACCTATGCCCTTCTCACACAGGTTAAGGAGGGGCAGAGCAAATTAGAGGAGTACGGCGACAGAATCAACACTAAAAAGGATCTGCTGGAGGAAGCCGTTAAGTGCGGCAAGGAGCTGGAGAACTTAATTAACAATGCCATACGCTATATCGGCGATCAGTCCAAAAAGATGGTGGTGAGCTTAAGCTTTGATCCCGCCTTTACCCAAACCTCCTTGGGCTTTGTTGTGGATAATGTTAAATCGGTGGATATGCTTGAATTGGTGGATAATATGTCCAGCGGAAAGTTTCTGTTTGCCAACAGCTATATTGTAAACGTCGCCCACAGCGACAAGATAAAGGGCGAGATTCTTGTGGTAAACGACGAGGAGGTAATAAAAACCGTAGATCTTTATCACGACTACCTTAAGCAGGAGGAGAAAAGAAAAAAGCTTGAGGCGGAAAAAAAGAAGGCGGAGGAGAAGGCAGCCGAGAAAAAGGAAAACGCCTGACTGCCCGCTGAAAGCGGAACGGGGCGGGTATAGTCCGAGCGTTGAACGATGTTCAATACGTTTTTCGGGTTATTTTCGGATTAGCTTTTTCAAGCTTGTGAATAAAAAATAACTTTTCAAATAAAAAAGTAATGGGGGAATGCTTATGTCCGATGTTGTTGCAAGGGCGGCGAAGGGCGATATTACCGCTTTTGCCGAGCTTTACGAAAGCGTATACAAAAAAATGTATTGTGCGGCATACTATACCCTCGTTACCGAGGCGGAGGCGGTGGAGGCGGTGAAAATCGCCGCAGACGGCGTCTTTTCCGGAATGTCATCGTGTAAAAATCAAAGGGATTTTGAAGCTTTGTTTTTAAAGAAGCTTACGGACAAAATAATAGCCGTCTTTCGCAGCTATCGGAAGTCGCCTGCGAAGGAGGACGGAAGGGCGAATTATATAAAAACGCAGATGCGCAGGCTTACCGATGTGGAAAGGCTTGCGGTAGCGTATAATGCGCTTTTTGACATTGATCCCGGCAAAATATCGGAGATTACGGGACTTGCCGAGGATGTGGTAAGTAAAAAGCTGGAAAGCGGGCAGAGCAAGATCGCAGACAAGCTATAATCAAAATCCGATGTCC
>DNUB01000207.1 GCA_003508605.1 Oscillospiraceae bacterium
GTTGGTGCTGTCATTAAAACTGTTGTGCGAGTGGGGTTTGGGGGCTCTTGGTGAATAGCGTATTATTCTTTTGTCTTGCTGTTCTGTTTTGGTAATCTTTTTATTTTATCTTCTTTGATTTCGGAAGTTGAACCAAAACCGAGATAAAAAAGCTTGCCCCCGTTTTCCCGCTTAAAAAATTACAGCTTGTGGGAGATCCTCCTTTCGGGAGGACTTTCCACAAGCTGAAAATTTTCTTTTGCACAATTCGATACGTCCGAGATGATACAATGTTTTCGGAAAACAAGATCTGCCGCTTTCTGAATCTTAAAAAGAGATTAGCGTTTTTTAAGTTTGGATTTACTCTTTAAACACTGTTTTCAAATCCACCGCCAAGAAATTGCGGCTTTTTAATTTGCAAACGGTATAAATCGGCTTATGGTGAAAACCGCTCCGCCAGCATCTTAACGCCTTTTACCGCCCCGCCGTTTTTACCGGCGTCTGCATTATCCGTATTTCCGCAGTAAATCAAGGGAAAATCTCCCGCAGCCCCCATAGTTTTCAGCAATATTTTTGCTGATTTTTCGGCAAGCGAACAGCCGCCGTCGCCGCCGCCCGACAGCAGGATCCCCCCTGACTTGGTTTTACCCGCAGGCTCGCTCCCCAAAAATCTTCTTGCGCAGTAAAAAGCCTGAAATCTGCTGCCCACAGCAAGCAAGGGGGGAGTAAGCTCCGAAAAATACACGGGAGAGGCTATCAGAATATTATCGCATTCCGCAGTATAGCTGTAAACCTCCTCCATCGCATCCTTTTTACAGCATTTTCCGTGTTTTTGACAATACCTGCAATCATTGCAGGGAGAAATATTTGCGTCATAAGCATTTATAATTTTATATTCTCCCTGCAGATGCTCCGTGAAAAGCTTTATCAGGGTCGATGTACTGCCGTTTTTATGCGGAGATCCGTTCAGTATAAGCGTTTTCTTCATTTATACTCTTCCTTTTCTTCTGCTCTTGAAATCCCTGTCAATTTCCTTGCTCCAATCGTCCTTCAGCGGCTTGCACCGTCTTATGGAAGCCGCAGCGGCACATACCGAATTAAACACCGTTTCCGTACCCCTGCCGTCCGCATGGTAATTTACCGCCCTGTCTCCCGATATCCCGATTTGCTTTGCGGTTTCGACAGCGTCAATGTTTGCGCCTATGAAAAGAAATTCCCAGCCGTATTTTTCCTTCTGCCGCTCTATCATTTTCTTCACTCTGTCGCTGCTGTAATGCCTGCTTGCATTTTCCAAGCCGTCGGTTGTAATGATAAACATTGTATGTTGGGGCACATCCTCGGGACGGGCATACTTATGAATATTGCCGATATGGTGAATCGCACCGCCCAATGCGTCGATAAGAGCCGTACAGCCGCCGACGGTATAATCCTTGTCTGTCATTTTCTCTATTTCGGACAGCTTTACACGGTCGTGCAAAACCTCGCTTGTATCGTTAAACAGCACGGTTGAAACACGGCATTCGCCCTCTTCCCTTTTCTGCTTTTCGATAAAGCTGTTAAAGCCGCCTATTGTATCGCTTTCCAAGCCGTTCATGGATCCGCTCCTGTCCAAAATGAACACCAATTCCGTAATGTTGTTTCCCATTTTAATATCCTCCCGAAAATACTTGTTCTTATTCCCTCAACCCGTTTTTAACAGTTTCTTAAGGCGTTGAGGCTGATTATATTATAGAGGATATTCCGCATATGCAGGTCGCATGGAAAGCGACAAAAATTATGAGCCCAGCAGACTTTGGTCAAAGGCGAATAACGCCTCGTTTATTTCAAAAATATTGTAATTGCCCTTTGTTATAAAATATTCGATTATTATATCAAACCTGCTGCTGTGGGAAAGGGCAAACCCGGCTTTCATCAGCATTTCCCTGGTTTCGTCAAGAGAAAGCTCCAACGCTATTGCAAATGCAATTGCTGTTGCTTTGCTGGGCCTGTAATGTATATCGCTGCGTATTTTTGAAAACAGCTTGCGATCGATGTTGGCTTTTTTGTAGCACTCCGAATCCTTAATACCCTTTTCGTCAATTTTTCGCAGCAGCATTTGTGAAAAGCTTTCATCAATCTGCTTTAACGCCTCGTCAAGACTTAATGCCGCCGCTTTGGCCGATGTCTCGTACGACGCAAGCATTTCAGCTGCGGGAAAAGGCTCGTCTTCGCAGAGCATTTGTTTTGAGCGAATTGCACGTGGGGCTTCAAAACGCCTTTTGGTATGCGTATCAACATAATTTTGGTCGATATACTGCGCAATATCCGAAAAAAGCCTTTCGCCGATTTGAAAGGATTCCTTGTCGAACACTGCAATATAAACAGTCATATCATGTTCAAGCAGAAATGCTCCGATGGTATCAACTGCTGTTTTCAGTGCCTGAGCCTTAGGATAACCGTAAGCTCCGGAGGAAATCAGAGGAAATGCGATGCTTTCGCAGCGATATTCCGATGCAAGAAGCAGCGACTCCCGATAGCAGGATTCGAGCATCTCCTTTTCTCCGTGATTTCCGTCACTCCATATCGGCCCTACGGTATGTATCACAAACTTACAAGGCAGATTATATCCGCCTGTGATTTTTGCCTGTCCCACCTTACAGCCGCCAAGCTTCATACACTCAAGCTTCAGTCCCTTTCCCGCAGCCCTATGTATAGTGCCGTCTACTCCTCCGCCGCCAAGCAGCCCGGAGTTTGCGGCATTGACAATGGCATCGCATTTTATTTTTGTTATATCGTTTCTTACTATCCGAAGCGGCATATAAAAACCTCCAATATTACAGAGCTGTGGTTTATAACAAAAAGTATAGCAGATGTCAGGGGAAAAAGCAAGGCGTGTTTATGGCATTTGTCTATAATCGGAGGCTTGTTGAATATTGAAGAAAAAGCCTGTAAAGGTTTTCTTCCCATACAGGCTCATACATTTGCTTTAGTAGGCACAGGCTGTGCCGTTCCATTTGCGCAGAACATACCTCTTTGTCCACTCCTGCATACGACAGCCTTCAGAATAAGCCTTTAAAATCCCCCCTGTTTCTCAAAGGTTCAAACCAAGGATTTTTCATAAGCCTTTCCTTTATTTCCTCCTTCCTTGTGGCTGTTCCTGTTCTGCATATTTCGGAGGTATTTATTTGCAGCTTTGAGAAAAACGGACCTGTGTAAGTCACAACATCGTTGCTTTCGAATTTGTCATACTCCTCTGCATAATAAAGAGACTTTTTCAGCATTTCCACTGCGCCCTCAAAATCCTTTTCATTCACCTTAAAGCTTGCCTGCATAAAAAAGTTATCCGATAAAATGCAGTTATAATAGCCATAATTCTCGTTGGGCATCATAATTTTCAGTATTCCCTGCTGTGCCTCACAGGCAAGCCGACTGTTTCTGCCTATCAAATTCAGCAGATCAAATAATCTTTTATCCAACATTTCTTGATAATGGATTTCTTTTTCCTCACCGCAAAGGCAATTAAGCATAACCTCATCTTTTCTTACAGAGTCGGATTCGGGGTACAGCTCCGCATACGCTTTTGCTTCATCGTTCCTTCCCCTGGCCGATAAATACTGCACTATTCCGAGGATTGAGCTTGATCTTACTTCGCCGTCGGCAGTGTTCTCTATTACGGCTGCAAATTTCTTGATTGCTTCCTCCTGCTCTCTGATATATTCGGAGTCGTCCTTGTACTCATAGGATCCCATCGCCTGAGTCCAGGCAAGACGGTCAAGCCATTGCATATCATCGGGAAATTCCTTTACCGCCTGCTCCGAAATTTCAAAGCGACGCTTTAAATCTCCGCTTTGCCATGTTTGCTCATATTCGTTTTCCAGCTTTTCCTTTAAAAGATTGTCTGCGCTTTCGCTGTAACAGAACAATTCATCGGTAGTCACACGAAACAGCCTTGCCAAAGGAACGATAAGGGACAGGTCGGGGCTTGTTATTCCCGTTTCCCACTTTGAAACCGTCTGATAAGCAACACCAAGCCTCTCCGCAAGCTTCTCCTGCGTCATATCGTTTTTCAGCCTCAGCTCTTTTATTTTCTTGCCTATATAATTCATGAAAATTCTCCTTTTACAAAACCGGCAGCTGCATTTTACGTTTAGACTTTTTCGTCTGAGATCATTGTATCAGGAATTGTTATGTAAAGCAATAACGCATTTTTTGAGAATAATTCGCTTTACAAGTGAGACAACGGCGTTTTTTTCAACGCCTGCCACGTTTTTTACATAAATGCTGCCTGATATTCCCGAGATTTCACAAAACACACCGCTCGAACGTAAAATTCAAGCGGTGTGATAATTATTTGATTATTTTGAACTTTCCTTGATTTTGTGAACAATATGATTTCTGATTAAATCCATATCAATTTCGTCCATCAGCTCGTCTGCTATATCATCCGAATCAAGCTCATCCTCGATTTTTTGAATGATCTGATTTCTGATTGAATCCACATCAATTTCGTCCATCAGCTCGTCAGCTATATCATCTGCTATATCATCCGGGTCAAGCTCGCCCTCCAAGCGTGCACTAACAGCCTGAAAAATCACTTCGCGCAAGTCTGAAAGAGCGGAAGGATCGGCTTCGCTTGTATGAACCGTTTTTTGCTGCAAAGAACCGTCATTCTGTGAATCGGGAAAGGCTTTGCCCGACCACCAGGCATTTCTCGGAAATCCCTCGGCAAACCATATATTGTGCCTTTGAGGCAGCCCCTGAGGGGGAATGTCCTCCGGCAGACTGTCATAGCTCTCTGCCGTATTCGCCCTTATAATAGTTGTGTATGCCGACATAGAAATAAAACGCAGCTTTGTATAGCTGACTTCCCCCGTATTAAAGGGAATGCCGTACAGATACCAGCCCTTGTAATGCTTTAAATACTTAATATAAGTACGGTTAAGATTGTAAGTGTACCTATTCTCATTATCGTTATCAAAGATAATCTCAAAGCGGCAAATCTCACAGTTTCGGTCGTTTTCACCGCCGTTGAGCCAGAATAAAAACTCATAATCCGTATTTTTTTCCAGAACCATATCCTTTGTTTCGATCTGCGACCAATTATAGTTCCAATCGCCGATAGTATACGATTCGGGAAGCCCTCCAAAGGGATCTGAGATAAAAGAACGCACGGCAGCGGTTTTATTGCAGTCCTTGCTTGGCAGCCATTCTCTTGCGTTAAAAAAAAGCGGCTTTGGCTTGTATAAATCCGTGTTGTTAATAACCTTTACGGTATTCGGCTCATTGCCGTGAATTGTATAATTATCGAAAACTAAGGTCTGCTGTGCATTTTCAATAACCTCGCCTGTTTCGGCGTCAATTGTTATATTGCTGATGGCATTTTTATTGTCAGTGAAATTAGTGTTGTTCATATTATCCTCCAAACAAGGCGTAACCGAACAGCCTTTCAGACGAATTTCGTTCTCACCGACATATTCAGCACGCCCCTTTTTAATTAAGCCTTTTGCTCTTTTAGAGTAAGTGCCGGTTAATTTATTTCCAAATTCGTCCGTTACAATAACGTTTTTTGCTATGGGTGTCTCCCCCCTTGTAACCAAAATATGTGCGGATAACCGCAGTTTTTATGTATGCTGTTTTTTGTGATGGGTGCCGTCCCCGATACGATTCCAGTATATCATATTTTTGATATGGTGTCAACTTTTTATTTTGATAAAATTCAATATATCCGATAACCCTTGCAAAAGATTTTTTGCAAAATAAAAAGCGTGTCCTTACGGATTATAAGGACACGCTTCAGCTTGTCAAAAAACCCTAAAAACTGTTTGTTTTTCGACAAGCTGAC
>DNUB01000130.1:0-13524 GCA_003508605.1 Oscillospiraceae bacterium
AAAAGTTAAAATACAAAAACGGGTTATAGGTTGCGTCTGCAAGATATGCGGTTGAAAGCACCAGCACCCCGAATTTTGCAAAGGGAGTTGAGTAATTCATAAGCTTGGGTGCTTTTTTCCGCACTTTGTCAAAGAACTTCTTTGACAAATCGGTGCAGCCGAACAGGGCGATTAAAAGGATAATACCGTAATTCATAAGGAAATACATTCCCTGATTATCCCATAGTGTGCCGTTACCCCCAAACATAGCACCGATGTATCCGAAGGCTGTGGGCAGATCCGCCGTTTCGAAAAGCACCCAGCCAAGTATTACCAGAAGGATTGTATATAAATGAGCGAAAAAGTCGGGTATTTTCTCCAGAAGCTTGCCTAAAAACAGCTTTTCCATAATAATCAATACGCCGTAAAATACACCCCAAAGGATAAAGTTCCAGCTTGCGCCATGCCAGATACCTGTGAGCAGCCATACGACAGCTAAATTCATAAGGGTTCTTTTTATGCCCCTTCTGCTGCCGCCCAAAGGAAAGTATACATAGCTTTTAAACCATGAGCCTAAGGTAATATGCCATCTGCGCCAGAACTCGCTAATGCTTTTTGACTGATATGGGTAATTAAAATTCTGCGGGAAGTTAAAGCCCATCATTTTACCCAAGCCTATTGCCATATCGGAGTAACCCGAAAAATCAAAGTATATCTGCAGGGTAAAGGCGGTAATACCAAGCCATGCCGTCAGTACCGAGAGCTCTCCTGCGGATATCTCCTTTACGGCTGTCCAAAGCATACCTATGTTATTGGCAATAAGCACCTTTTTTCCAACGCCTGTTATAAATGTGACAATTCCGTCGTAAATACAGTCGGTGTTTATCGTTCTGCTGTCCAGCTCAGCGGCTATATCGTCGTATCTTACAATAGGACCTGCCACGATCTGAGGGAACAGGGTAACAAAGGCGGCAAAGGAAATCGGGTTTTTCTGCACCTTTACCTTGCCTAAGTACATATCGATGGTATAGGACATAGATTGAAAGGTGAAAAAGCTTATTCCGATCGGAAGGGGTAAAGCATGGGCGGGATCGTAAAGAGAAGTGCCGAAAATTTCGTCAATATTCTGCAAAACAAAGCCGCTGTACTTAAACACTCCCAAAAGACCCAAATTCATTACCAGGGAGGTAAGCAAGCATATCAGCCTTACTGCTTTTCTATCGTTAAATTTATCAATCAAAAGCCCCGCCGTGTAGTCTATAAGCGTGGAGATTATCATTATAACAACATACACGGGTTCTCCCCATGCGTAAAACACCAGTCCGCTTATAAGTATAAACAGGTTTTTAAGCCGTTTTGGCGAAATATAGTAAATCAGCAGAACGATGGGGAGAAATATAAACATAAATGTTAAGCTGGAAAAGACCATATTTAAAATCCTCTTATTCGATTTCCTTTAAAGCATTTTTGTACTCTTCAAGTGAATATATGCTGTTTAGCACCTCCAACAGGCTGTTTACGGACAGCATTTCGGGAAGCGAAAGCTTTTTCAGCAGCTTTTTTCTTTTTTCCTCGCTGCCCTCTCTGCCCATAAGCATATCGTCATACAGCATAATTCGGGTGATTTCGTCCCTGTGGGGCTTTTCTGTGTTTTCCGAAGTTATACCCGCTTTTTCAAAGGCTTCTTTCAGGACTTTGACGGGAATACCCTCCACGCCTAATTTGCCTTCCTTTGAAGGAGCGGTCTTGCGTTTTTCCTTGCCGAATATATCGGGTATATAAATATTTGTAATTTTGCCTTTTTGGGTACAGCCTCTTATATAATTCCGTATCTTAAAGCCTGCGCTGTCGCTGTCGGTAAGGATTATTATTCCTTGTTTTTCCGACAGCCTACGTATCAAGGCCAGCTTTTCCTTGTTTTTAAATATGGAAAACCCGTCGGTTGTGATTATTAAGCCGTCAATGACCGAGGAAAGCTTGATTTTATCGTATTTCCCCTCAACAATAACAGCCTGCTTTACCTTTATCATCATTTGTCCTCAGATAACGGACATAAGCTTTAAAACCGTTTCCTCAAGCAATATCCTGCCGTCGATTTTAACGGATTTAAGCTTGGTATCCGTATCATAAATAATATTTACCGCTTTTCTTAAAGCCTTGATTTCCGTTGATTTTGCCTGATCGTACTTTGTCCGAGCAAAATACAGTCTTGTGCTTGCGTATTTGTTGTCTGCAGCCACCTGATTAAACGAGACGTTTGAATTTATTGCGGCTTTATACATATATAATTCCGTGTAGGCGGAAGCAAGAGCCGCTAAAACCGCAACAGGCTCTGCACGCTGTTCAAAAAGGCTGTTTAGGATCTGAAAAGCCTTGCGCTTATCTTTTCCCAGCATTGCGGTCGAAAGGGTAAACACCTGTGTTTCAAGGCGTTTTTCCACCATCCTGTCTATTATTTCCCTGGTGATTTCTCCTCCCTCTCCCACATAGCTGCAAAGCTTTCTTGTTTCCGCCGAGGCTAAATTTAAATCACAGACAGTGATTTCCGCCAGATAGTTGGCGTTTGAGGGTGTTATTTTTCTTTTTTCCTTGTTTACCTTTGCCGTGATTACATTAGCCGCTTCTTTTGAAGTAAGCGGCTTAAATTCGCATACAGCCGCATATTTTTTTATTCCTTCGAAAAGCTTTTTTACCCTTGCGGACTTTAGAGAAAACGAAATTCCCGTAAGATAAAAAATCAGAACGGCAGTGTCGGGAATGCTTTTCAATATATTCAAAAGCTCCTCCGCTTTATCCTCGTCCACGTTTTCAAGGCTGAAATCGTTTATCATAATGACCTTGTAATCCGCAAAAAAGGGAACTGCTTCAATATGGTCGATAAGCATGGAAAAATCGGGGTTTCCGCTTATTTCAACCAGGTTTATTCCCGAATCGTCACCGCCTAACGCCTTGTTTTTTATTCTTTCGGCATAGGACTTAACCAAAAAGCTTTCTTCTCCGTAAAGAAAGTATGCCGGCGACAGTCTTCCGTTTTTTATATCTTCCTTTAAAGCTTCTCTTTTAACAACAGGCATATTCTATCCTTTCAAACGTTCGATATATCCTTTACCGGTTATGTAAAATTCCGCTTGCTCGTAGTAAAAGTTTATTCCGTAATAATTTTCACCGTACATACGGCTGTGGGAAAACATTGTCTTGCCGCTTAGCTCGGAAAAAACCTTTTTATATCCGTAAATTATGTTAATATCCCCATCGATGGGATCGCCTGCCGCTGAAACCGAAATATTTATTCCCTTAACGTTAAGTATTAACGAATTTCCGTCTTTTGTAAGGATAATATTTCCGGTATGGTTTTCCGAATGTGTGTTTTCATCGGGCAAGATCAGCATATCACAGGGAATTTTCCTGAATTTATCAAGGTAATTGTGGTCTTGGTTCAGGATAATCATAGAATTTACCTTGTCCAAAAACCTGTATTCCATATATTTTTCTATATATTCCATAATATCCGGAGAGTCAGAGCCCGCACATATTACCCGGCTGCCGTCATTTTCAATTATTACACAGGGATGATCTCCGTCGGAATATAGTATCAGCCTGGCCTTTCCCGTTTCGCTGATATGGAGAACCGTGACCGAGCCTGCCGCAACGGCGAATGCAAGAATAAAGGCTGTGACTGTTTCCCTCCTGCTTCTGAAAATAAAGTATACGGCAGCGATAAAGACGACCGATAAAACACATATGGCGGAAACGGTGTCATTGGTAATTGCAATATAAGAATATTTAAACGAACCGATAAAATTTATTATAAAGATCATTGCTTTCGCCATAAGTCCCGCAGGAAGAAGAAATCCCGTTCCAAAACCGCAGGTGAGGGTAAAAAGCACCATACATATAAGCGCAGCAAGGAATAACGGATAGATAAGCAGATTAACCAAAATTCCCATAGTCGAAAATCCGCCAAAGAAAATACAGCTAAGGGGAAAGGTGGTTACCGTAGCGCAAAGAGTGGATACGGCTGCCGTCTTTATTCCGTAAAAAGCGGTTTTCTTCAGCTTTTCGCAAAAATAAGGCGAAATGACCGCAACGCCTAAGGTGCCTGTTACTGAGAGCAAAAAGCCGATATCCATACATGCATAGGGCTGAATCAGGGTTATTATAAGAACGGCAATTCCCATAGAGCTTAAAGCACTGCTTTTTCTCATAACGACCTCTGATCCGTAAAACATTATCAGCATTATACCCGCCCTTGCCACAGACATGGAGAGCCTGAAGAAAAGCATAAAAAACAGGATAAGAGCCGTCAGCAAGCCGAATTTGATTTTTCTGTTCCTGCATATGGGAATAAGGGATAAAATCGACATTAAAATATGTGAAATAACGGTTAAATGAAGTCCCGAAACAGCCGTAAAATGGCTTATGCCGCAGCGTTTGATATTGTTTGAAAGAGAAGCATTCAAATCTGATTTATCACCTAAAAACATTGCCTTTAACAATGCGCCCTCTTCGCCCGAAAGAGAAAGCCGTATTTTATTTTCTATATAATCGCCAAAGCTTGTCAGCAGGGCTTTTATATTGGGGGATCTGCCTTGAACTGCGGAAAATCCGCTTACGGACTGCGCCTTTAAAAATATGCCTCGGGAGCGATAATAGCTTTCCTCCGCAAAATTCGAGTTGTCGGTTATTTTTGTTAGCACGGCTGTAAAAGAGACCTTATCGCCGATTTTGCCGCCGCAGTCAATTCCGAAAAATACAACCGAAGCTTCCGTGCCGTCAATAACGGTTTTGACCGTATACGACGCTTTGTCTCCCGAATACGGTTTTAATTCGGTGATTGTACCTTGTATATCCCTTGTTTTGCCGTTTAAATCCATTAAAGGAACATAACAAATCAGGGTGTAAATACCGCTGACTGCCATTGCCGCCGATACCGTAAAAAGAATTACAGGGAGGATAGCTTTCTTTTTTCTTAAGGACAGTATGACTGCAGCGATAATAAGCGCAGCCGCCAAAACAAAAGAAGCCGCAATGTTAATAAAGGAAGCACAAATAAGCCCTGTGAGGTATGAAAAACCTATTAAGCCTGATTTGTGCTTCATAATTTTACCGAGCAATTATACAAAAATCCCTATGTGAGAGTTTAAGGATTAGGGCGGGTGGAATATAGTTTTTTGTATAATGCTGTCTCCTTAGAAATTTAATATTCAGATCAGCATAAAACAGTATTAAGCTTAGTACCGCCTAAAAGGTGAAAGTGAAGATGGCGGACAGTCTGTCCTCCGTTTTCACCCACGTTTGTTACGATCCTGAAGCCGCCGTCAAGATGATACTCCTCCGCAAGCTTTGCAGCCGCCGCAAAGATTTTTCCCACAACTGCGGAATTTTCGGCGTTCAGCTTATCTGCGCCGTCTATATGATTTTTCGGAATTATCAAAATGTGCACGGGAGCCATTGGGTTTATGTCCTTAAACGCCAATATTTCCTCGTCCTCGTAAACCTTTGCCGAGGGGATTTCTCCCTTGATTATTTTACAGAAAAGGCAGTCATCCATAGCTTTATCTCCTTATTCTATCAATTTTTAAGCGTTTCTTCAACAATTTTCTTTACGGCGAGCAAGGCTTCGTCTATTTTTCCCAGGTCGCCTATTCCAGACATAGCCATATCGGGCTTTCCGCCGCCCTTAGCTCCCGTTATTTCCGCAACCCTGCGGACGATTTGACCTGCATTTGCGCCTTTTTCAATCGCTTCCTTGCTGCAGCAGCACACAAAGTTTCCCTTGTCCTCGTTTACTCCCGCAAGCACGGTAATAAAGCTGTCGTTGTTGTCCTTTATCTTGTCAACAGCCTTGCGCAGACTGTCGGCGGAGGTGCCGGTAAGCATAGCGGTAATAATCTTTATGCCGCCGATCTCTTCAATATCGTCAAACAAGCCTTTAAGCTGAGAAGCGGAAATTTTTTCATTAAGACGGTCAATTTCTTTTTTCAGCTCATGAACCTCGTTCTGGAGAGATACGCAGCGGTTAAGAATGGCGTTGTCGCCGGACGCCTTAATAGCCTGACCGATTTTTCCCAGGAAAATATTTAGTCTGTTATAATTGTTTATAACCTCAAGTCCTGTTACGGCTTCAATACGTCTTACTCCGTTGGCTACGGAGGTTTCCGCCGTTATTTTGAATAAGCCTGCCTGTGCGGTGTTGGTAAGATGAGTACCGCCGCAAAATTCCGTTGAAAAGCCGGGAACCGTCACAACTCTTACGACTTTACCGTATTTTTCGCCGAATAAAGCCATTGCGCCTCGCTTCTGAGCTTCCTCGATAGGCAGCTCTTCCGTTACGACAGGAACGGTATTCAGTATTTCCTCGTTTACAAGTCTTTCCGCTTCGGCAATTTCCTGTACTGTCATTGCACTGAAATGCGAAAAGTCGAAGCGGCATTTATACGGATCGACATATGAACCCGACTGATGAACATGGTCGCCTAAAACCTTGCGCAAAGCAGCCTGCAAAAGGTGTGCGCAGGTGTGGTTTCGAGCGGTAGCCATACGGAGCTTTTCGTCAACCTGTGCATGAACCTTGTCGTTTACATAGAAGGAGCCTTCCTCAACTGTACACTCGCAGATATACTGTCCGCCTAATGTCCTTTTTGTATCAATTACACGCAGAACATTGTCGCCGTTGGTAATTGTGCCTTTATCGCCCACCTGTCCGCCGCTTTCCGCATAGAACGGAGTTGTCTCGATAAGAATGACGACGTCCTCGCCCTCCGAGCAGGAGTCGACAGCCTGACCGTCCTTTAAAATTGCCTTAAGCTCGGTGTTGGCGGACAATTCGGTATATCCCACAAACCTTGTGGTAAAGCTTTTTAAAGCGTCGTTTGACGCCTCGTCCCAGCCGCCCTTAAACGCCTGATTGGAGCGGGCGGTATTGCGCTGCTTTTCCATAAGCTCTCTGAAACGGTTCTCGTCAAGAGAAAGATTTTTTTCCGCCAAAATTTCCTTGGTTAAATCAAGAGGGAAGCCGTAGGTGTCGTGAAGCTTAAATACATCCTCGCCCCTGACAATTTCGCCCACCGACATTTTATCAATAATGTCCGCAAGGATCTGCGAGCCCTTTTCAACTGTCTTGTTAAAGCTGTCCTCCTCGCACTTTAAAACCTTCTTGATATATTCCTCTTTTTCCTTGACTTCGGGATATGCGCTTTCGTTTTCTTTGATTACGCTGGCGGCAACCTTATAGAGGAAGCTTTCCTTCATACCCAAAAGTCTGCCGTAGCGGGCAGCTCTGCGGATAAGCCGTCTTAAAACGTATCCTCTTCCTTCATTGGAGGGTCTTACTCCGTCGCCGATAAGGAAGGTGGAGGCTCTTACATGATCGAGAATTACACGTATGGCAACATCGTCTTTTTCGTTTGTCTTATATTCTTTGCCCGTTAATTCGCATATAGTGCCGATAATATTTCTGGCGGTGTCTACCTCAAACATATTGTCAACGTCCTGCATAATGCAGGCAAGGCGGTCAAGTCCCATGCCCGTATCTATGTTTTTATTTTTCAGCTGAGAGTAATTTCCGTGTCCGTCATTGTCAAACTGGGTAAATACATTGTTCCATATTTCGATTATACGGTCGGATTCCTCCGCCTGCTCAAAATCGACAAGAGGACCGTATTTTTCACCTCTGTCAAAGTGAATTTCCGAGCAGGGACCGCAGGGACCGCTGCCATGCTCCCAAAAGTTGTCTTTTTTGCCCAATTTTATAATTCTGTCACGGGGAACTCCGATCTCCTCCGCCCAGATCCTTCCGGCCTCGTCGTCCTCCTCGTAAATTGTTACCCAAAGCCTGTCCTCGGGAATTTCAAGAACCTTTGTAAGATATTCCCATGCCCATGCAATGGCCTCATGCTTAAAATAATCGCCGAAAGAGAAATTGCCGAGCATTTCAAAATATGTGCCGTGTCTTGAAGTTTTGCCCACATTCTCAATATCGGGAGTACGAATACATTTCTGGCAGGTGGTGACCCTTTTGCAGGGAGGCGTTTCCAGCCCCTGAAAATATTTCTTTAGCGGAGTCATTCCCGCATTGATAAGCAGCACCGAGTTATCTCCCTGAGGTACAAGGGGAGCCGAGTCCATACGCAGATGTCCCTTGCTTTCAAAAAAATTAAGGTAGCTTTCTCTTAAATCGTTAAGGCTTGTCCATTTCATTTTTATTTGACCTTTCTTTATGTGAATAATTATTTGAGAGACGGAATGCTTATGCGGCGCATTGTACGAACCGCTTTAAAGCTACATTTTATTATACCAAATACTGCATAAAAGTCAAGATTGCCGTATTTGTCATTACTGCATAGCTCCTGCAAGCTGTCTGTAGGCATCTGTCATATTTTCCACCATTTCTTTAATTCTGGCGGAGGGCCGTTCGAAATAAACATTATCTATAAATATTATTTTGTCGTTTTTAAAGGCGTCTAATTGAGAAAAAACCTCATTTTCCTCCAGCATTTCCTTGGTATACTTGCTGTTTACCAAAAGAATGTCCGGCTGGCTATCCAAAAGCGTATTTATGTCGAATCCGTAATTCTCTGAGTCCTTGGCTATATTAGTGCCGAAGCAGGACAAAACGGAGCTTTCAAAGGTATTTCCCCCTGCAGCGGTATAGTTTTCGGTGATATAAACAAATTTCCCCATGGAAAAATTGTCCTTGTTGCCTAAAAGCTTTGAGGTTTCCGAAAAAAATTGTTCCCCTGTTTCTGTTCCTGTGAACATACCCTCAAAGATAAGTCCTATGGAGGTGTAAATAGACAAAAAACCCTCTAAGGTAGTGGGAGACGGAATTATTACCGTTTTTATGCCTTTTTGTTCCATTTCAAATATATCCTTGGCGGCAATAGATGTCGAGGATATCACCAAATCGGGGTTAAGCCCGATAATTGCTTTAATGTCGGGATTTGCAGTGCTGCCTACATCCTTGACCGAGGATATTGCAGAGGGATAGTTGCAATAGCTGCTTCTGCCGATAATACTTGCCCTGTAGCCCATTTCACATATTATTTCGGTTATTGCAGGGGAAAGGCAAACCACTTTTTCGGGAGCCGCAGTTATCTCCACATCGTTTAGCAAAAAAGGGTATGGCTCAGGCTCGCTGGGCTCGGTGGCAATGTAAGGCTCGGTGGTGTTTTCGCCTTGTTTATCTTCATTATCGCAGCCGCATAGTATTGAAGCTGCTATTGTCAAGGAAAGCATAATAGCCAAGAATTTTCTCATATAACTTCCTTTCGGAGATAAGAATAGGTTTTCGCAGGATACCGAATATAAGCTGCCGCCAACAAATAAAGGCAAGTACCGCTTATAGGCTATCCGTTTCCGGGAAAATTTTTCCCTCCAGCATATCGACATACTGCTTCGCTATGCGCGGGGATCTTCCTCCCTTTTTGAGAGCAAAACGTTCAATTCCCAAAGAAAACTGTTCTTTGTCTGTCTTAATTCCTCTGTCATGGGCGATTTTAAGACCAATATCCGTAAACTGTTCTTTATTTGGCGACATAAAGGTCACAAACAGTCCGAACCTGTCGGAAAGAGACATATTATCGTCTACGGCGTCGCTTTTATGAATGTAGCTGTCTGCACGGTTTGCCTCGGTTTCCTTTATAATATGCCTGCGGTTGGTGGTGGCGTATATCAGAACATTCTGCGGTCTTGCGGCAAGTGAGCCTTCTAACGCCTGCTTTAGCACAGTAAATCCGTTTTCGTCCTCCGAAAAGCATAAATCGTCTATGAATATAATAAAGTGAAGGGGGATTTTTTCAAGCTCTCTGTATAAATCGAAAATCGACTGTATCTGATTTTTTTCAAGCTGAATCATTCTGAGAGCGGGGAACTCGTTTAAAAGTGCCTTTACGGTGCTGGATTTTCCTGTGCCTCTGTCGCCGTATAAAAGCACGTTGCAGGCGGGTCTGTTGTTTATAAGGGACAAAGTGTTGTTTATTATCTGTTTTCTTTGCACTTCATAGTGTTTTAGATCGGAGAGCTTTATCGGATCGGGCTTTTCTATAGGCAGCAGGTGTTTTTCAAGATAGCTTCTGTCAAAGGCGGGCGGCGGGTTTGAGTTATACAAAAAGGCCTTGTATTTTGCAAATATCCCGCAGCCGTTATTTTTACAGCTTTCTATAAAATATTCGGCGTCAAAGTCAAATTTTCCCGATTCAAATTCGGGCAAATCGGAAAAGTCCATATTAAAGCTTTGACTTAAGTATTTCTTGATATCCTTTGAGGATGTTGAACAAATCGAGATTATTTGATTCAAATCATAGCAAACGGCGTCATATATGCGATGGTTTTCGCAGCCGTCTCTTATATATTTTTCTATAAGTGGCTGTTCGGAAAAAATAAGTATATCCCTTACATAGTCGGAAAAGCTTTTTCCGCTTAACAAAAGGGTTTTGCAGATCCTTAAGTAGTTGGAAACGGCATTTATGCGGTTATTTATACTTAATTTGCGGTAAGAATTTATAAATTCGTTATTGTTTATTTCAAAGGCAATAAAGCCTTCGGGATTGGGAAGCTTCATTTTTCATTCCTTCTTTTGCGCTAATTTATTGTAAGAATTTCTTCCTTTAACCTGAAAAAATCCTCCAAAGTTGAAAGCCTGCCGCACATACTGCGGTAGTGAGCGGCATTTTGTATTCCCTTGATGTACCATACGGCATGAGTTCTTGCTTCCCTCATAGCGGTAAATTCGCCCTTAAGCTTTACCGCCAGCATAATATGCTCGGTAAGTATATCCAGCCTTTCCGAAAGCTTTTTTTCGGGAAGAAGCTCACCTGTTTCAAGATAATGGCTTACTTCTTCAAAAATCCAAGGTCTGCCATAGCTTCCCCGTCCTATCATAACCAAGTCGCAGCCTGTTTCATCGTACATTCTTTTGCAGCTTACAGGGTCGGAAACATCGCCGTTAGCTATAACGGGAATACCGACGGTCTGCTTTACCCTTGAGATTATTTCCCAATCGGCTTTTCCGGAGTACATTTGTTTTTTGGTTCTTCCGTGAACTGCGATAGCGTCTGCACCGCTGTCTTGTATAATTTTTGCCGTTTCCACAGCGTTTATGCTGTTTTCGTCCCAGCCTGTCCTGATTTTAACGGTAACGGGAATATCAGTTACCGACTTAACCGCCTTCACCAGACCTCCTATAACATCGGGATTTTTCAGCAGTGCCGAGCCTGCGCCCGTGTTCACTACCTTCGGCACGGGACAGCCGCAGTTTATATCGATTATATCGGGATCATACCTTTGTGCAATTTGGGCGGCTTTTGAGAAAAACTCAGGTTCGCTTCCGAAAAGCTGTACTGCCATGGGTCTCTCTGCTTCGGTAA
Source organism: Oscillospiraceae bacterium (assembly GCA_003508605.1). Classification (GTDB taxonomy): domain Bacteria; phylum Bacillota; class Clostridia; order Oscillospirales; family Ruminococcaceae; genus Ruminiclostridium_E. The sequence continues at coordinate 11,346 of DNUB01000130.1, forward strand.
CTGTGAGCAGGGCCGCACTTTTTTTGTCGGTGTAGCAAAGCCCCTTGCAGCTTACCATTTCGCTGCATACCATTGCCGCTCCGTATTTTTTTGCCATAAGCCTGTAAGCCGTATCGGCCATACCTGCCATAGGCGCTAAGCAAGCGGTTTTTTTAATTTTTACATTGCCGATTTTTATATATTCCATTATTAGTTTACTTATTCTTTCGTTTAGCCTGATCCTTGGCTCTTAGCTCGTTATTGAGAATACGCTTTCTTATTCTGATATTATTTGGCGTTACCTCCACAAGCTCGTCCTCGCCGATAAATTCAAGGCTTTCCTCAAGGCTCATTTTTTTGGGCGGAATGAGTCTTAAAGCCTCGTCGCTGCCGCTGGCCCGTGTATTTGTCAGATGCTTTTTCTTGCACACGTTAACATTTATATCTCCCGATTTTGGGGAAACACCTACAACCATACCCTCGTAAACATCGGTTCCCGCCTCTACAAAAAGCTGTCCTCTGTCCTGAATGTTGAACAGGCCGTAGGCGCAGGCAGTGCCTGTTTCAAAGGCGACCAGAGAACCTGTGGTTCTGGTGGGGATATCGCCCATATATGCTTCGTAACCGTCAAAAACGGTGTTCATAACTCCTTCACCCTTTGTATCGGTCAAAAATTCGCTTTTGTAGCCGAAAAGTCCTCTTTCGGGGATTTTAAATTCGATTCTCGTACGGCTGCCCACAGGATTCATGGAGATCATTTCGCCCTTGCGTATTCCCATTTTGCTCATAACGGCACCTACAGAATCGTTGGGCACGTCTATTACAAGTCTTTCCATAGGCTCGCACTTTACGCCGTCAATTTCCTTGAATAATACACGGGGAGTGCTTACCGCAAGCTCGTAGCCTTCTCTTCTCATAGTTTCAATAAGGATAGACAGGTGCATTTCTCCTCTGCCTGCCACATCAAAGCTGTCTGTGGTGTCGCTGTCCTTGACTTTAAGCGAAACGTCTTTTAACAGCTCTCTGTTTAAACGTTCTCTTATTTGTCTTGACGTTACAAATTTTCCTTCCTTTCCCGCAAAAGGGCTGTCATTAACCGAAAAGGTCATTTCTACGGTAGGTTCTGATATTTTTACAAAAGGCAGCGGCTCGGGTGCGCTTACCGAACAAACGGTTTCGCCGATGGTGATGTTTTCGATTCCGCTGAAAGCTACAATATCGCCTACCGTAGCTTCCTCAACTGCGGCTTTTCCAAGTCCGTCAAACTGATACAGGCTTACTATTTTAGCACGGTAGGGAGCAACCCGGTTGTGGTAGTCGCATACCGTTACCTCCTGATTGACCCTTATTTTTCCTCTTTCGACACGTCCTACGGCAATTCTGCCTACATATTCGTTGTAATCAATTGAGGAAACCAGCACTTGCAGCTCGTTTTCCTCATCTCCCTCGGGAGCGGGAATATGCTCTAAAATTTTGTCAAAAAGCGGCTGAAAGTCCGTTCCCATTTCATCTGGATTGTAGGAGGAGCAGCCAAGTCTGCCCGAACAAAAAACAACAGGGCTGTCGAGCTGTTCCTCAGTGGCGTCTAAGTCCAAAAGCAATTCAAGCACTTCGTCAACGACTTCATGGTTGCGGGCGTCAGGCCGGTCGGTTTTATTAACCACTACAATAATTTTATGCCCCAATTCGAGAGCCTTTTGGAGGACGAAACGGGTTTGCGGCATTGTGCCCTCAAAGCTGTCAACCAGTAAAAGAACGCCGTTTACCATTTTAAGTATACGCTCAACCTCTCCGGAGAAATCGGCGTGACCGGGAGTGTCAACTATATTTATTTTTACTCCCTTGTAATGGACAGAGGTGTTTTTTGCCAAAATTGTAATACCTCTTTCACGTTCCAGGTCGTTGCTGTCCATCACACGCTCCACAACCTCCTGATTTTCACGGTATACGCCGCCCTGCTTCAGCATTTCATCCACTAATGTTGTTTTTCCGTGATCGACATGGGCGATAATGGCAATATTTCTTAAATCGTTTCGTATCAAGGTTAATTTCCTTCTTTCTTTTGCTTTTCCGTATTTTCAATGAGGGGCTGTGCCCCGAGTTTATGAAAAATCCGGGGCGTAAGCCTCTCAGGGTTTCATTTGGGGACTGGATCCCCCAATGAAATACTGAATGTAACCCGCCGCCTAATGAGGCTATG
>DNUB01000130.1:13826-17182 GCA_003508605.1 Oscillospiraceae bacterium
GACATCGGATTTTGATTATATTATGTGAAAAAATCTCCAATGTTTAATGGGGGTTAAAGTTATAAATATCCCGACATAAATACCTAAATACATATTATACTACATTTTGCCAGATTTAAAAAGGTACTTTTTCAATAATCTTGTTTTTTCGATTTGATAACTTATTGGAAATATTGCACAATGCTTGTATTTTATGCGTATAATGTATAGGGGAAAAAACGTAAATCCTTTGTTCCTTTTAAAAATAATAACAGCAGCGGGAGAGTACCTTCTCCCGCTGCTGCACCGCTTATCCGCACAGGTCAGTAAATCATCAGCATCCGCATCCGCAGCCGTTGTTGTTTCCGCAGCCGCAATCGTTGTTGCCGCAGCCGCATCCGCAGCCACAGCCGCCGTTATTGGAAAGACCGTATCCGTTGCCTCCGCAGCAAGAGAACAAAAGAATAAGAATGATGATCCAGAAGCAGTTATTACCGCACATAAAAGTGTTCCTCCTTGATTAAATTTTACTGAAACGTTTCATACTACAATATATGAGAAAGTCAAATTTGTGTTACTGATATTTGAAAGGAATAAAAATATGGTACAGTTCAGCGGTTTTACCGAAAAAGCCAACTATGCTCTTAACAATTCCATTGGCATAGCCTCTTCCATGGGTCATACTTATGTGGGAAGCGAGCATATTCTTTGCGGTCTGCTCTGCGACGAAAACGGAGTTGCGGGGCATATACTGTCGGTGCAGGGAATTAGCAGAGAGGACGTTATCAACAAGCTTCAGAAAACCGTGGGCAGCGGTATACCCACGCACCTTGGATTATCGGATTTTACTCCACGAAGCAAGAGAATTTTAGAAAATGCCTTAAACGAAGCGAGAAAAGAAAATTCGGCTTTTGTGGGGACGGAGCATATACTTTATGCTATGCTGAACGATGAGGATTGTTACGGCAGCTTGTTTTTAAAGGAAATGGGGGCGGATATATCGGGAAGTATGCGTGACTGTACTATGGGACAGTCACAGCGTTTAATGGGATTATCCAAAAGGAATGCCGTTACCGAGCCTACTATGCTGAAATACGGCAGAGATCTTACTTCTCTTGCGGAGGAGGGAAGTATCGATCCTGTTTTTTGCAGGGACGGAGAAATAGAAAGAATGATACAAACACTGATGAGAAGGAGAAAAAACAATCCTTGTTTAGTAGGGGAAAGCGGAGTCGGAAAAACCTCCGTTGTGGAGGGTCTTGCTTTAAGGATAGCCTATGGCAGCGTCCCTGAAATCCTTTTGAACAAGCGAATTTTTATGCTTGACATTACTTCTATGATTGCAGGCGCAAAGTACAGGGGCGATTTTGAGGAAAGAGTCAAGGCAGTGCTTGACAAGGTGATTCAAAATAAGGATATAATACTTTTTATAGATGAAATACACAATATTGTGGGAGCAGGCTCGGCGGAGGGGGCGATAGATGCGGCGAATATTTTAAAACCGCTGCTTGCAAGAGGAGAGATTCAGCTTATTGGTGCAACTACTTATGAGGAGTATCGAAAATATATTGAAAAGGACAGTGCTCTTGAAAGAAGATTCCAGCCAATAAAAATAGAAGAGCCGGATGAAGACGCCGCAAAGCAGATCCTTTTTGGGTTAAAGGACAAATACGAGACCCACCATAAAATAATCATTACCGATGAAGCCATAGATAAGGCGGTTTCGTTATCCGCAAGATATATCCGCAACCGCAGGCTGCCCGATAAGGCTATAGATCTAATAGATGAGGCTGCGGCAAGGCAAAGATTAAAGGTTTACTCCGACTCACCTGTATACGGCGGTCTGGAAAGCGAGCTCAGGCAATGCCGCATAAAAAAGGATAATGCCATTAAGGAACAGAATTTTGAAAAAGCGGCAGCACTGCGGGACAAGGAAAGCAGTCTGCTGAATAAGCTTAATAATGCGAAAAACCGTAATAGTGACGGCGGCAGTAGGTATACAAGGGTAGATACAGACGCAGTATGCGAGGTTGTGTCTTTATGGAGCGGAATACCTGTGGGCAGATTATCCGCTGACAGTGCAAATGCTCTTTTAGGGTTGGAGGACAGCTTAAAATCGCAGGTAATCGGACAGGACAAGGCGGTTGAAGCAGTGGCAAGGGCAATAAAAAGAGGCAGGACGGGGCTGAAGCAGTCCAACCGTCCTATAGGCTCGTTTATTTTTTTAGGTCCTACAGGGGTAGGAAAAACCGAGCTTTGTAAATGCCTTGCAAGGGAACTTTTCGGCAGCGAGAAATCTCTTATAAGGCTTGATATGTCGGAATTTATGGAAAAGCACTCGGTTTCAAAGCTTATAGGCGCACCTCCGGGCTATGTGGGATATGAACAGGGAGGAAAATTTATCGAACAGGTAAGGCAAAAACCTTGTTCGGTAATACTCCTTGATGAGATAGAAAAGGCTCATCCCGATATTTTTGATTTGCTATTGCAGATATTGGACGACGGGGTATTGACCTCCTCGGAGGGCAAAACGGTAAGCTTTTCCGATACAGTGTTAATCATGACAGGGAATATCGGTGCAAGGAAGCTGACGGAAAACAAGGTCAGCCTGGGCTTTAATGATATAAGCGGAGATAAAAACGCACGTGAAAAAGTAACAGAGGAGCTTAACACGGTTTTTAAGCCCGAATTTCTTAACAGAGTGGATGAAACGGTTATTTTTGAGCCATTGGATATGGATTCCGTCTGCAAGATCTGTTGCTTAATGCTGGACGACCTTTGCAAAAGAGCAGAGTATTCAAAAATAAAGCTTACGTATACCGCCGAAGCGGCAAAGGCTTTAGCGGCAAAGGGTTATGATAAGGCGTTGGGAGCAAGGCCGCTCAGAAGACTGATAATTTCGGATACGGAGGACAAATTAGCTGAAATGATTTTGAGGGGAGAGATAAAGGAATGTGACCCGGCTGTGATCGACTGTGATGATCGGGGAGAAATTGAAATCAGATTAAAAAATGCCGCAGCAATATGAAGCCGTAAAAACGTTACGGTAATTTTTAGTGCGGTAAAAAATCAACACAGATTTTCCGAAAGCGTGCATATTCCATCGTAACTGTTTTGACTGCGGCACAAATCATGAAAAATAAACGGGGCTGTATTTTTCGCACGTTTTTTGGAGCGGAAACACAGCCCCGCTTAAACAGACAAGAATTTAAGATTTTACATTTTTTCAGAAATTTTTAAATTCTTGTCGGTTTTGATTTTCTTAATCAGTAAATTACCGCCACGTTTTTTGAATGAACAAAAAAGCTTGTTTTTTATTGATTTTATGCAAATATGCTCTTTTTAGCAGTCATTTTGTATGTGTTAAAATGATATGA